>JAKBSB010000056.1 GCA_021845155.1 Thermoplasmata archaeon | reverse complement strand
TCTCATGAAGCGTCTTTCTGGATATCTGTAACAGGTTCAGGACTTCTTCAGCTTTCATTGTTAATAATATATATATTATGTGTATATAATGCTATCGTTATCATAGACTATATGGAATTACAATTTGGTTCATAATAATACTATTTGTTTAGTCAGGCAATTATTCTGATGCCGCGGAGTATCGGGTTGAAACTTATCTCCTTCAAATGTCGGAATTTCTTGTTCATTCATTTCAAGTATTCCCCGATATCTGAAATAAAAGGTGATCCAATATAGGGTGAAATCAAAAAAAATTTGAGATAGAGTATATCTCAGGTAAATTCATTATTGTCTATTATCCCCTCATCCTTTACCTTGCCCATTGCCATGAATACCAGCATTATGACGCCCGTTACAATGAGATTGACAACAAGGGCGAATATACCAACATATATGAAATCAAGGTTCTTGTAGAGAGATGTACCAAACCCAAGCTGATACAGCATCGCTATTGCAGTGGTCATTCCTGCAAACCAACCCAGTCCAGCCGCATACTTGTTTACTTTTCTTGTATATAGGGAGATGTATACGGCCGGCAAGGTTTGTAATATAAAGGCCCCTCCCATTGTCTGCAGGTAAACTATCTCGGTAGATGCTGCCGGTACGAGGGAGAATGCAAGCGCCGCAATAATAACAACCACGACCAATGTTCTGGACAGCCATGTTTGGGTTCCAGATGATGCATTGGGGTTAATATATTCCAGATATACATTTCTCGTGAGAAGGTTTGCTGATGCTATTGCCATTATGGAGGCAGGCACTATACTACCCACAACAACTGCCGCAAAGACAAATGCGGTGAATGTACTGGGCATTTCGGCAATTATCAGATCAGGGAAAGCCAGTGAACTGTTTGCCGGCGTATATAGATGTCCCGCCTGGACCACTGCAGCAATTCCCAGTATTGCAACAAATAACAGGAGTACGTTATAAAGTGGCAAAAGAGACGCGTTTCTTTTTATTGTTCTTGAATCTTTTGACCCAAGAGTCCCCGATACTGCGTGAGGATAGAGGAAAAGTGCCAGAGCCGATCCAAGAGCAAGGGTAACATATCCAAGTTGCAGTACAGGTGGCAGGGATATGGTCTTTGGTGATATTGCACCCGCAGCAGCGAACATGTGGGTAAAGCCTCCAAGCTTTATTGGAATATATATAATCACCACAAGTACTGATAACCATATTATTGCGTCTTTTGCAATTGCAGTTAGGGCTGGTCCTCTCAACCCGCTCAGGAATGTAAAACCTGCAACTAAAAGGAAAGCAATTATAAGGGCAATGGTGACAGGTATAAGAAGGGCACTCAAAACGTACTTTATGCCAACGATCTGAAGGGCGATATATGGCAATTCAGCCAGAACACCTGTAAGGGCAATCAGAAGAGCAAAAAATTTGCTCGAAAATCTGTCCTTTACGAAATCAGATGCGGTTATATACCCCCTTTTTTTGGATACTGTCCATAACCTTGGCATAGTGGCGTATACTATTGGGTAGATCATTATCCCATATGTCACAGCGAACATTCCCAGAGTCCCACTGCTTGATGCCAGGCCCGGCACTGCTATGAGAGTGTATGCAGTATAAAGATCACCACCGAGCAGGAACCACATGACAACAGTACCGAATCTTCTCCCTCCTATACCCCATTCGGCGATGTCATCCATTGTCTTTGGCTTTCTCCAAAAATATGCGAGAAATCCTATTGCCAGAACAATAATAACGACACCAAAGAATATCGCATATTGCGCAAGTGAAACAGCCATCAGCTACCACTTCCTTTGGCCTGCTCGACTTTTTCAACGTAATATACAGTCATCGTTATGGCAGCAGCAATAAATATCCAGAGAAGTTGATACCAATAAAAGAACGGCCAACCTCCTACTTCCGGATTAACACGGTTATAGATCCCTATACCAAGTACCATGAAAAAATACGGTATGGCTAGGAGAATAAATTTCAGAAATTTATTCATGAAAAGAGCAATGATCTAAAGTCTATTTTAATATTTCCTTTGAAGTAAATTTTTTAACATATCGAGCTGGAATTCTCCTTTCGCAAAATATGGGATAAAACGAGGGAAAACACAATATTGTTGTCAGGATATTGTTCAGTCCACTGACCGACAGGAGTGAAAGAGGAGAGATAACATATTGCTTCATGCGTGCCTGTGCACGCAAAGTGGATGGCTTAGAAAGAAGGACGGCGTACCTTCGGGTCGAAGGGAATCCAAGCCCATGGAGATTCCGCCAGCAACCTTCGAATTAGGAAGCTCACTGCGGGATCTGGGAGAGGAGATCACTGTTATTTGCCAAATAATAGCCTGGTTGAAATCAGTCATAGCCACAGCCGCACTGTATGGCATCTATTTCCCTCTCATGTTCCACTCCGCACATTGAACATTCATACTTTCCTTTTTCCAGAAGCTTCACCCCCATCATTACAAAATGAACCATGGGATGCATATAAAATTTACGATTCAAATATTCGTCAATTGACTTAATTTTTGGGAGATTTAACATACGCAGGGGCTATTTTGAATGCTGGAAGAATTTTTGTACCGCTCTGTTAAACTACCTGTAAATTTCCCTTCATATTTTATAGGTAGATTACATAAACAGGCATGGAAGTAAAGGTTATTGAAGAAGAAATCAACGTTGCCGGTTCACAGATATTTCAAAGAAAATACCATAACAGTGAAAATAAGAAGAATATGCTTCTTCTCCACGGGTGGGCGTTTACCTCTAAAAACTGGGAAGATATAGGAGTTTTCGATCATTTTTCCAGACTGGGTTTTAATGTATATGCAATAGACTATCCCGGCTTTGGGAAGTCACCATCATCGGAAAAATACGGGATTGATAGAGGAAAAATAACTAATGGATCAAAACTGGTAAATGATTACTTGGCGGCATCCGGACTGGATCATGCATTTCTTTTGGGTGCTTCAATGGGAGGTGGCATTGTTATGCGTTCAATCCTTGACTTCCCCCAGAAAGTGGATGGAGTTATTGCAGTTGCTCCTGCCTGGGTTGAAAATGAAGAGAATAGAATGAAAAAAATTGAAAAACCTGTTCTTTTTATCTGGGGGTCAGAAGACAGTGTTATCTCTCCTGATCTCGGAAAAATATATTCAAAGGCAGTAAATGGATCTGAACTTGAAATAATCAAAGGAGCCGGGCATCCTGCATATCTTCATAACCCAGAAGAGTTTTTCTCTCTTTCGGAAAAATTCCTGAAGAAATTCAGTTGAATATGCCCATTTTTCGGGCTGTTTAGAGCAGTCTTCTGGACTTACCACCTTAAGACGCAAATATACGAACTTTAGAGAAGAGATCTGTTATGGATACTAAGAATAATAACAGATGATGGTAGAATTGTAACCTGGACAGCATAAAAATGAAAAAAAATTTGCAGCAGTATTAATACACGGGACATAACTGCCCTTTGCTGAGTGCAATATTTGTATTACCAATTGGTATTACATGTTATGGAGATTATAACCGCCAGGATTGATAAGGAAACAAAAGAAAAAATGAAAAAAATTTTCTTGTATCAACTGGAGCGATGTGAACAGAGAATCTGTAATCAGGCGAATAACGGAGGAGGAGTCTAAAAGACTTACAATTAACAGAAACGAGATAGCGGAGGGTATTGCAATAGCCGCAAAGGTCCGCAAGTCATCACGAGGATGGAATTCCACAGAGGAAATAAGGAAATGGAGAGACCAGGGAACATAGTACCTGATGCCTCAGTCGTGGTAAAATGGTTCGTTGATGAGGAACACCGACATATCTTTACAATTACTTGAGGATTATCTGAATGGCAAAGTAACGCTCTATTCTGTTCAGCTGATGCCTTATGAGGTCATTAATGCCCTTAGATATAATAGGCTACAGATGAGAGACGCCTCAAAATATATATGAAAGAGCTTATCGTGTAGGTACTTTGAGTACATGCGTTTAAGCCAGTGCATTTGAATTACCGACACTTTCGCAGAGACCGCAGTTCATGCACCTTTCAGTTTCTGATTCAATTCTGTCCATCAGTTGTCCTGATTCGGGGTCATCTTTTCCCATAATGGGTCAGTATGATAAACCGTGAAATGATGGTTTTAAAACTATTTCATCCTGAAAGTTCCTGAGACCTGTAACCTCCTTTAAATGATCAGGGTTGCCTGAAACCATCATCTTCAATCAAAGTACCATCAGAGAACGGATCATACACACTCCTTACCCTTATGCTCACCATCTCCTTTCTTGCCTGAGATACTGCAAGGGGATGCACAATTTTTGCACCTCCCAGGGATATCTTTTCAGCCTGATCGTACGATAAGTTCCTCAGGACCCTGCAAGCAACCTGGTCTTTCGGATCACCGGTCATTATTCCATCCACATCTTTCCACAGGGTAAGATTCATGGAACCCACGCATGATGCAACAACAGATGCGGTATAGTCGCTTCCATCCCTGCCTAGAAGGGTTGTTTCTCCCTTCGTGTTTCTTCCTATATAGCCTGTAATTACTGGTATTTTACCGTACATCACGTCCTTTATCAGGGTATCCCTGATATTCAGGGCAGTTTTTTCAATGGAAACAATCCCGTTGAGGTAATCTCCCTCAGTTATTACACCAAGATCGTCAGCCTGATACCCCACTGCTGATTTTCCAGCCTGCCTTAGAGCTGCAACTGTGAGATCCACTGAAAGTCTTTCTCCGAAACTCTGAAGAAATGCCGATATTCTCTCCGGTTTTTCCGCATTACCTGACATGATCAGTTCAAGTTTCTCCATTCTCTCCAGTGATGATTTCAGATCTCTGCGGTAATTGTTGAGAAAAACACCCTTAAGTGCCAATTCCGCTATCTCCATATGCCTCTTGAAGAGAAAGTCTGAAAGGCCACTCATGTCTATTTTTCCCGGGGACTGACTCATATACCCGATTATTGAGCTGGTTACACCCTTCAGAGCGCTCATAACAATAATGCAGTCACTATCATCTGATATGATCTCAACAACCCTTGAAAATCCATCTGCATCAGCAAGGCATGACCCCCCGAATTTCATCACCTTGATTTTTTTTGGTTCCATTCAGATCCACCCCATTTTAAACATTAACTCCGCATTCAGAACTGACCCCCCAGCCGCTCCCCTTATGGTGTTGTGTGAAAGGGTGACATACCGTAATCTACTGTCGGAAAGCTTTACCCTTCCCACTGTTGCGGACATCCCTCTTGATCTTTCAGAGGAACCGGCCATGGAATCGAGGGATGGCTGTGGCCTGTTCTCCTCAGATCTCAATATTACAGGATTTTCCGGAGCAGAAGGTAGCTTCATCTCCTGAGGCAGTGACCTGAAATTCCTGAAGGATTCAAGTACTTCATACTCCTCAACATCCTGGCCCAGAGTTGCCTGTACAACCTCAAGATGTGAATCCCTAACGGGTACCCGGACACATGTCGGAAATACCTTTATTTCTGAATTCCTGATGTGGCCGGATTCATACGTGCCAAACATCTTCGGTATCTCCTGTGATATTTTTTCCTCCTCCTGTGAAATGTATGGTACCAGATTGTCCATTATGTCCAGCGATGGTACACCCGGGTAACCTGCACCACTTGCTGCCTGGAATGTGGTAACGTTTACCTCACTTATGCCGAACTTCATGACAGGCTTCAGGGACAGGGCCAGTCCTATGGAACTGCAGTTTCCGTTTGCAACAATGAAACCATGTTTTCCCCTGACAGTTTCCAGGCATTCATGATTCACCTCCGGAACCACAAGAGGAACACTCTCCATCATCCTGTTGGCAGAGGCATTTGTAAAGACCTTGAAATTCAGGGACGCAAGTTCCATTTCTATTTCTCTGGCCAGATCGTTTGGGAGAGCACTAAAAACAATATCTGGATCGAGTTTGCTTATCGCGTCCACATCGAGATGGTCTATCCTTTTCCGGAGAAGTTCTGGATCGGAAATGGAGTGTTCCGGTATTTTCAGCACGTCTACGAGTCTTTTTCCGTCGCTTGTAGAACCGCCAAAAAGTCCCGTGATATTGAAAAAAGGGTGATTTGACAGCATCTGACAGAATCTCTGCCCCACAAGTCCACTTGCACCCAGTATAACTGCATTCCTCTTTTCCATCATATCATCTCCCAATTTACTGGACCTGCAGAATCGTAATACCTTAAACTCCAATGGCGCTGTGAAACTTTATCTGATAGCATGTGACGTGCTTCCCATTGGGTTCTGTTATTTTAGAATTCACTGTTATGATATTCCCAGCAGTAATTTTATCCCGAAAAAAGGTAACAATTCAGATTTCAAGTGCTCTGTAAAGCACAATATACCCGGACAGGGAAATTATATTTATTGCAAGGAGAAGAGCTGCAAGCCCGGATCCAAAATGAAGAGAAAGTGAATAGTATATGATTATCGCAATGACTCCCTGCGTCATGAGAATTGAGCTGAAGGCTATGATGTTGCTGAATGAACCTGCCCTGAACTTTAAGTAACTTTTTACGTAAGAGACGAGAATTAAGGCGAATATCATTACAGAAACCGACATTATTACAAGATTTGCTATCCAGAACGGACCCATTGTTAAATCTCCCCCTCTATCCCTGCAGCTATAAATATTTCTTGAAGTATTTTAATGTTGTTGATCAGGACAGGACCTGGAAAGTATACCTTGCCGTAACCATCGCCCTGAACCATGACTAAGTTGTTTGAAAGTAATACCTTCATGTGATGTTCAACTGTACGGTAATTAACGCCGAGACTGGAACTCAACCTGTTAGCGTTTTTAGGACCTTCAATCAGTGATCTTATTATCTTGATTCTCATCTCTCCTCCTCTTGTTGATATGAATATCCACCATAACAGACGCTTGAATGAGCTCTGAAAATCCGTGACTGACAAATTCCCCGATAAATTAAATGGAATGAAATAAATGTTGTTGTGGATTCCATTCATAGTTTATTTACTGTATTGCTGCCCGTTATATGGAACACTTCATTGTAGATCATGTACTGTGGCATTCCGCTTTTAGCAGAAAATCCGTTGTTGAAATACATGATGTCGTATGAGACATTGATATACTTGAACTGTGAAGTGTTTGCTGCATTCTGAACTATGAACTGTACCGTCGCATTGACATTCGCCGTGTTTCCACTGATGGTTATAACCGGTGGGGATTCAGCATAGAACCAGACAGCTGACCAGAGACCAAAGAACCTGTTCCAGGTTGTATTTATCTCTGAGAGACCAGAATAAGTTCCATTTAATGGACCGCCTACCCAGTGAAGGGTCGCATTGGGTTCATACTCCTGCATCACAGTTGTGTTGTTTTCAATTGCTATGTTGTTCCAGTGGCTGAATGCAAGGCTTTCAATATAATTGCTGTTTACAAACTGCTCCGAGGCTGATACGAAACCAGCACCAACAATATGCCATGTTTCAGAATATATTGACCAGTTACCTCCATTGACCATATAGTCAAGAGTGTAGCTTATGTTCAGGTACTGTGTCTGTGTCTGATTGGCCACCGGGGTGAGAATGAACTGGTTGCTTGATATTACCGTTGCTGTATTTCCATTGACTGTTACAGCTGGTGGCGTGACTGTATAATACCATACTGCTGACCAGAGACCAAAGAATTTATTCCATGTGGATGTTATGTTGTTTACACCTGTGTAAGTTCCAGTCAATGGGCCGCCTATCCAGTGAAGAGTTGCGTTATCTGTATACTGAGTCTGCAGGAGGGATGAGTTCTCAATCGCTATGTAATTCCAGTGTGCATATGCATTCTTCAGAATAACAAATCCCTGCTGTGTATCATAACTGGTTTGTAGTCCATT
>JAKBSB010000055.1 GCA_021845155.1 Thermoplasmata archaeon | reverse complement strand
AGAAACGGTAATAGTACAATTTTCCCACATGGTAAATTGCGATAGCCAGTTTTGTTTTGGTATGAAGAGATGCATTGCATGTTTATACAGTACTGGGGCCCCCATTTGAATTTGGCCCGGTTGTTGTGGAGGCAATGGAACTGGAAGTCTATAGCCGAAAGAGACTTGCACGAACTCGGCACTCGTTGGAGGAGCGAAATCAGCTTTTATCTCGGTGACAACAACATCAACTGTATACGACATTTAGGAACAACAAAGTAATAATGAAATAGTACTACTAAAATGTTGACATGGTGGAACTTTCCGTTCCTTTAACAACACTACGAAAAGGTTTTCGCGTACCTTTTGGAAAAAGGTGCAGACGTATTGCTGCAATTCCGCGCAGAGCGAAACTAAGATATGTAGCACTAAACAAGCTCCACGAGCGGCGAGAGCATAAAGCTTATGGTAAGTGAATATAACAATGAAATGGTATAGGGAAACACCTATGGAAATCATCACATTGTTCAGATTTAGACAATGCCGAAGCCATCATCCTCACTTTAATTGAAAATTCTTCAAAGTGTGGACCAGAGGAGGTATCAAACTCCCTATGAAGTTCTTCTTTCCCGATATTAACAGTTTGAAGTTCATCTTCCAAAGCGCAAATAATTATTCTCCAAGATCCCTTGTCACTCCACTCAGCTCCCCAAAGATGAAGAATCATACAGTCCGGGGTCTCCTTTATACCCACAGAAATTGTAAAAAAACGCTGTTTTTGCCGCCATTTGAAGACTATTGAACCATCCTTGACAGAGCCAAGTGCTTCATTCTTAACATTTTCAAAAACTTGTGTTGCACCATCGGCTACTCTTTTCAGAGTTGAAAACGTGAGTGGCAAGATGGCATCTTGGTGGAAACCATCGAATGAGCCCCCATCTAAGTAAAGATCGTCCGTCAAGGCACTTATCTTATTTTTTGGACCACGTTTCAAAATTGCCTCAGCACCTCCTCCACATTTTCCAAAGGCAGGCCATGCTCTGGTGAGTATATTGTTAGTCAAAATGTTCAGGTCATTGCCTTCGTTGTCTTTAAGAGTGTTAGAGCCGGTGTAAAAACTGTATACATGGCGCGGATTATATGTGAGCGCCAGATACTGCGATGCAGAGAATGAACTTTGAAACTTCTGTGAGGATACAAAAATGACATTCTATTTGGATGGGGTTCCACCGTTAAATCTCACAAAGTACGAAATCTTGCTGAATTCTAGCTTCTTCACGCACCGAGGGTAGTATCTATACAACTGCACTTTTTCTGATCACCATTGACATTTTCAAATTATCGCCACAAGTAAGGTTAATAATTGATTTGCAGAGAAGAAGGAAGGAACCGGTCGGGGTACGATTGAAGTTTTAAGGGAATACTGAAGAAAAAGATGCATTTTTCCCTAGGTAAAAGCTCAGGTTAACACAGGTTGTGTTGAGACTGGAAAGGAATGTGGCCAAAGTGAACATGAAACCAGAATAAGCCATCCGGTGATAGTCACAGGAGGGATTCGTAAATTATAATTTTTATATGGATTCAGCAACCTTTTTTGTTTTTTCCATATTAGTTTATATATGAAATATGTATAATAGCATAATTAATGAATAGATACATATTAAATCGACTCAGGGAGAGAATGTTGGATCGTGGTTCGATGTGCAATATGCCGGAAAAGACGCTTCAAGAGTCCTTCATATTGAATACCTGGGGAACTAATGCAATAGAAGGAAACATCCTTACTCTGGAGGAAGTAACCAAGGTAGTTGAAACGGGTATGACCGTGTCCAATCGGTCAATAAGGGACCTGATGGAAACAATTCAGCACCTCTCTGTCCTGGCTGAAGTGGTAAGTGGAAGAATACGTGAAATTAATATGAAGAGTTCATTAGATTTGCATAATATGATCTTCCGTGGGATCCTTATGGACGCAGGACAGTGGAGAATGGTAAATGTCAGAATAACAGGTTCAAGGTATCCGCCCCCAAGAGTAGAAAAGATCATCTCTCTCCTTCAGGAATGGGAGCAGCATTATCTGGCAATGGAGATGAAACGAGAGGATGTGCTTTCTCAAGCTGCTGAAATGCACTTTGGTTTTGAATCCATCCACCCCTTCTCCGATGGGAATGGAAGAGTAGGCAGACTGCTGCTGAATATACACTTCCTTAATCATAACTGGCCGCTAGTTCATATTCTCCCTCACGACAGGAACTCCTACCTGGACGTTCTCGAGACTGCTCATTTTAATGGTGTGGCCAAGTTAACAGAGTTTCTGGAAACAAATATGGCAAGTTCGCTCATTTTCGTGCTCGACAAGGTAGGTTCTGAAGAGGATAAACTAATGACCCTTAATGAAGTAGGAGAGGTTTCGGGTGTAGATTACTCATCAAAATACATGGCACTGAGAATCAAACAGGGTGAGCTTCCAGGAATCAGATTAAACAATAGGTGGAAGACAAGCCCAGCAGCCATAAGACTTTATAAGGAAATAAAAGGCAGAGAGTGAAATTTATTCAAATCTTGTTTCATTTACCGAATAGTTTTTCCAGCCCCGAATGGCAACGCTGTAATTAGAATTCAATCTATTTGATCAAGGTACTGTGAGAGGGACCTCTTATATTCAGGCAACAGGCCCTGATTGCTTGACATGATAAAGTTGAGGGCAGTCTTAAGTGCCTTCTCAGTTTCTCCAGACCTGAACAGAGCAATGCACAGAAATAACAGTGCGGCGGGATCCCCAGTTTCCTTCTGCACTCTGCTCAGGATAGATATTGCTTTTTCATGTTCGCCTGTAACACTGAGTGAACTTCCTAACTGAATTTCAGCCTGAATTTTCTTTTTTCCTGAAATTCCCGATTCTATAGCTTTTTTATAAAGGGGGATTGCCTCGATTTCCTTTCCAGAGAAATCTAAGGCATTTGCATATTCGAACAAGTACAGGGGATTTTCACTGAACTGTTCGAAAACTTCCTGGAATTTCTTTAACAAAAGTTCCGGGTTGTCCTGGTGGTTCCAGGCATCTTCAATAATTTTATTTATTTCACCCATCCAGATCAACCATGGTATGAAAAATTGCATTTTAACATTTTATGGTTGAAATAGCACTCTCACATGAAAAACCATTGATTGTATCCTTAAGTGTTTCCGTCATACATGATCTGTCCTCTGGTAGAAAGCAGTGAAAGAGGTCGGCAAACATATTACTTCAAGGGTACCTGATTGCGCTGAGGTGCATTGGCTTCCAGGAAGGATACAGTAACTCAGGATCGTAAGAAATTCAAGCACACAGGAATCCCGCCATCAGCATTTAAAGTGGGAATCTCCCTGCGAGATCTGGGTGAGTAGGTTTCCTTACCATTCGTTACCCGATCATATATTCGATGTCATTTGTGTCGGATGGGTAAGAGAATGGTGTTGACATCAGGGTTTTCACATCTAAATCGAGCCTGATCGCAAGAGAGAAAATATTGATCACTTCCTCAGAATTCACTCCCATTATGTGTGCACCGAGAATTTTCTCGGAATTCTGATCCAGTAAAATCTTATAGTATGACTTTGGAATGTTCCTCCGCCTTGAATTGTACCATGAGGTCATCTCACCTTTTTTTATATTCACCTTTATGTTCTTCTTCAGAGCTTCTTCTTCTGTGATTCCGACCATTGCCAGTGGAGGGGATGAGAATACAGTCGTGGGAGATCCAGTGTAATCTGCCATGGCAGTATTTCCGTTCAGGAGATTTTCTGAGACAACTTTTCCCTCCATTACAGCAATGGGTGTCAGTTTTAACCCGGCGGTGTCGGCAGAATCACCTGCAGCATAAACTCTTGGATTTGATACACTCTGGAGATATTCATCAACGACCACTCCCTTCCTGGACCATTTTATATTCCCAGAATCCAGTCCCATATGAGAATCAAATTCCCTACCCGCCCCGTGAACAACCATGTCTGCATATACGATCTCTTCATTTCCTTCCCTTTTGATCACTATTTCGTATTTGCTGTTAATCTTCCTTATCTCCTTTACCGAAGCATTGGTCAATATCCCAATGCCGGAATCTTGTAATTGACTGGAAAGGATTTCGGCCATTTCCCTGTCAAAGTTTACCAGTATTCTGTCTGAATGCTGGATTATATCCACCTCAGATCCAGCTTTTCTGGCAATACTGGCAAATTCCACGGAAATATAACCCCCTCCCACGAATACCAACTTCTTCGGTAATTGAGGAAGATCCAGGAACCCTTCATTGTCAATAAGGAACTCAGAACCTGGAAAAGTTAGATTGGCTGCTTTCATACCTGAGGCGATGAGAAATTTTTGTGCTTTCAGTATTTTACCATCAACTTCCAGTGCATCTGGAGAGACAAACCTCGCCTTCCCATGTATCACCTCAACACCATTGTCGATTAACCTTTTTTCGATTCCTCTTGACATGGGCTGGGTGAATGAACGCTTGAACCCCATAAGTTTATTCCAGTCAATCTCACCGCTCAGATGGGAGATCCCAAGTCCCTGAAGTTTTCTCGCATATTCAAGGGAATCCGTAACCCCAACCAAAATCTTTTTCGGATCACAACCCCGTAGTGCGCACGTTCCTCCAATTGCTTTCTGATCGATAACTGCTATTTTCTTTGCATTCCCGAGAGCTCTGAATGCAACTGTGGTTGCTGCTGAACCTGAACCTATTATAACCAAATCAAACTCTGATGTCATTCTTATCCCCGTTATCCTTGACTAAAATAATAATAAATTGTTAATTAATTTATAGAACGTGACATCCTCCCCCATCTGACGCAGGGAACTTCCCGTTTCAACGACCGGATTTGCCCTTTCAGGTATTGATCCGATCTCCACGGGCGTGAATTCGGGAGTGCCCCTCCCTACATGTTCTGTTTTATTCTCTTCATTCTCTTCATTCTCTTCCAGACTCTGCATGCCTCTTCTCAATACGTTTATTGCAGCATTGAGATCCCTGTCTATTGTGAGACCGCTTTGGAAGTTCAATACATATATCATCACTTGTTGTTATGATGGATTTCAGTCCCAGATCTGTTCCAATGCGCCTGCTTTAACCTGAACTGCCATTGGGAGGTCTGTAACCTCTCCCCTGTTCCAGCAAAAAAGGTTGTAGAGATATACAGAACACGTGAGAAGGGTTCAAAGCTTCCCTATCCCATCTGCAGAGTGGAGATACGAATTCACTGTCGGGTTTGAAATCCTGTCCATGAGGATGTTGCAGCACATCAGACACCATATAACTAATGCAAGGGCTGAAGGAATCGATTCAAAGATTGCACTCATAGGAAAAATGACATTCGGTCACGGAAATAAGGAACACATGAAGACAGCAATGTATTTCAGATGCTGTAATTTAGATCTTTATCCTTGAACACACACAAAAATCGTACGACCAAAATTTATAAAAAAATAGGAAATTAAAAAACATCAGGATGTTTTTTTACTGTTCTTTTTCTTTTTATGGGTCGCAATAGAATCAAACATTGAGGTGATCTCTTCCACAGACTTCCCCTTTGTCACAGGCATTATCCTGTAGAATACTGCCACAGCCACCAAAGATAAAATTGCAAAAACCACCAGGGATCCTGCTATATGGATGGTGCTATTCATGTAAGGGAAGATCTCCACTATGGCAAAATTCGAGATCCAGTCGACAAATGCTATAAGGGAGGCCAGTGTTCCTCTGTACTCAGTTGGGAAGTATTCTCCCTGTATTATCCAGCCCGTTCCGCCAACTCCAAAGGCAAAAAACACTATAAAGATGGAAATCGCAACCAGCATTCCTATATCCTGTCCGGCATATTTCAATATAGCCCCAATGAAGCCGAAGAGAGCCATTCCTCCATAGCCTATAAGAGCAAGCTTTCTCCTTCCTGCCCTGTCTATAAGTTTGAAGCCTATGTAAGTTGCTGCAACGTTTACAACTGCAAAAATTGAGGCTGCCTCCACAATAAAGATTTCTGAAAATACAGGACTCGTGTTTGAGGCGAAAAGGTGAAGATTTTCTATTATTATAGGTCCGTAATAAAAAGGTATGTTTATGCCCGTAATCTGCTGAAATACCATGAAAAGACCCACGATCAGGAAGGCCCTCTTTACTCCGGGTGTGAGATGCTTCTTTTTTATCGTTTCAACAGGATATTCTTTCCCAAGTTCCTGTTCGTTTGTTTCAATGCCCAGCGTCTTAAAAGACTTCACAGCCTCTTTGTATTTCCCTTTGTTTACAAGCCATCTGGGTGATTCCGGCATTATAAACCTGAATGCAAGACCTATTGCCGCAGGAACAGCTGCGACTCCAAGAAGGATTCTCCAGTCAAGTGTGTATGCACTTGCAGGGATTCCGTAGAGGACAGCCAGCCCAATAATATAAGCACCAAGTATTCCAACGGTGATCATCCATTGCTGAAGTATTCCAAGGCTTCCCCTCCTGTTTTTCGGAGCCCATTCAGAAATGTATGATGTTGCTATTGCGGAATCCGCCCCTACTGCGATTCCAATCAGTGTCCTGGAGATGAGAAGCATTACCAGGTCTACACTGGCCGCAGAAAGGATCGCCCCCAGAGTGTAAAGAAACGCATCAAAAATAAGCATGGATTTTCTTCCATAACGATCTATGAGTGAAGCCGCAATAAGTGCTCCGGCCGCAGCACCCAGAGAAACACCTGAAAAAAGATAACCGGTTATAAACGGGTTAGTTGCTGAGGATATGAAGGATTTTGGGAGAAAAACTTCAACGATGGCAATGTTTGTTGTATCGTAACCGAAGAGAAAACCTCCAATTGTAGCAAGTAAAGTCAGAAGCCAGTAAAACCTTCCAGCTTTGCTGTTGTCGAGCCTATCTAATATTTTAGATCCTGCGGGAGTCTCCATTGAATCAACAATACCGATTTCTTCTTTCTATTTATACCGTTCACATCATTGGCAATGGAAGTTAGGGGCTGTTCAGTGAAATATACGGTTTGCAGATCAAAAAAGAATCATCTAATCGTATGTAAAATGTTAATTGAAAAAAATGCTTAAGAAAATAAGTTTTCCCTCATATTCTCTCTTATACCTGTTAATTTTCTCATAATATAGTTGGGTTGGGGAACTCTTCGGTAATCTGTGATCCAATTGCCCTGTTCAAAAATAGTTTCTACTGATCTATGAGAGAGAAGAACTGATAATCCACGAAAAAGGGCAGTTCTTATGTCGATTTACTCTCTTGGATCTCGGCAAAATGATGTATATCGGCTATGCAGCATCCATGAAGTCAGGAAATCATGCCTTCAGGAAGTCAATGGAAAGGGCAGAAAGGATCAGGATAGGACGTGGATTACTCATGGTAGAATATCCTGATGATTTCTCTGTCAGTGCAAGGATATCTATCATCCCAGAGGGGAATTCCCGAATCTGGTGTCCAGGGGGCTGGAGGGAACGAAGAAACAGAAGGATATCCTCAATCTCCTTAACTCAATATCGTGGTGGTAAAAGCCGGGATGTCATTACGCGTAAGGTTATGATGGTTAACATTTCCAATCAATATGGACCTAATATATTGACTCAATGTTGTAGTGAACACAGTCCCTGCCTAAAGACTGAATACAAAAATAAAGAATAGACTGAACACTGCAGAAATCAAGGAACTCACAATCCAGTTAACAGCTATTGAACGAAATATCCCTGGAGTTACAGCCTTAGATTTTGTCGATCGTTTGGCACCATAGAGCGATGTGATTATTGTCTGGTTGATTGAAGCGTTGTACCCCATCAGATTCCCTGTAAGAATGGTTATTGCCTGGGTTAACTGTGCAGTCGCAGCCAGAGGAGTGTCTGTTTTCACTATCTCCGTTCCGATCCTGCGTATGAGTCTCTGACCCCAGGTTATAAGTCCCAGGGCGATGAAAAAACCTCCGAAGACGTAAGGAACTATTCCAGTGAGAATACCAGC
>JAKBSB010000054.1 GCA_021845155.1 Thermoplasmata archaeon | reverse complement strand
AAAAAGGAGAGGATCATAAAGACTGCAGATAAGGCGGTATCAGGGGTTCCATATGTAAGGTATGAAATCAGGGAGGAGAAGATCGAGACATACAGGCAGTCCAGGAGAGGGAGGCCTTCAGATGGATCAGTTTACAGAAAGGTCTCCAAACCGGTTTACCACATCTCGTGGAGCATCGACAGTAAACTGATGGAGAAGGACTCCAGATCGGACGGTACATTCCCACTGATCACCAACTGTATGGACATCAACGCTGCAGAGGTTCTTGCCCGGTACAAATACCAGCCAATGCTTGAGAAGAGATACGAACAGCTGAAATCCGTATACGGAGTGATGCCGGTGCTGTTCAAGAACATAACGAGAATAGAGGGATTTCTGTTCCTGTATTTCACTGCAATGCTCATACAGGCGCTGATCGAGAGGGATGTAAGGATAGCAATGGAGAAGAGGGGAATAAAGAGCATTCCACTATATTCAGAGGAAAGGGAATGCTTCTCACCCACAAGCGACAGGATTCTGTCGGAATTCCATGACGTGGAGGTCCATCGCCTCATGAGCCAGAGAAATGAGGTGAGGAGATTCTACACCGAATTCAGCGATCTGCAGAAACTGATAATGTCGTTGCTTGGCGTATCAGAGGAAGAATTCAGGCCGAAATGAAATTCAAAAAATATGCCCTTTTAAAAGTGCGGAAACTAAGGTAAAACTATGGGAAAAGTAATAAAAAAAGAAAGGAAGAAAAGAGAACTGATTAAGCGTTAAGCAGAACTATTCCCACATGTTTCTGTAAAAAGGAGATGCATCTGGAAATTATTTCCATTGCTGAAGAACATTTAGCCTGATACTGGTGATCGTCTATTTAAGATATTTCAAAAATGGAGGTATAAGAAATATCAAGGATGTAACTCCTATTATTCCAAAGGCCAGACTGAAATTGCCATAAATAACGAAGAGATAACCAACAATAATGGGTGATATGCTTCCACCAATCTGTGAACTGAAATTTATGATTCCGCTGGAAGCCGAAACATTTCCATCACCTCCGCTCACATCAGATGCCATGCTCATGGATGGCCCTGCATATAGCCCATAGAAAAATCCAGTCAGAGATGACAGTATAAAAACGAATGTAATGCTCAGATATGGTAGAGCAAAGAGAGACAACCCGATTAACGCTGATGGGAAAATTGAAAATATTGGTTTTCCCCTGGCATGGCGCCTGGACAGGTAACCTCCTATGGGGGAACCTATTACTCCACCAATGGCCGGTATCCATGAAAGAGTATATGCATTGGAAAACGAACTGATATGATCAAACACTATGAAGCTGCTAAAAAGAGAGAGAAACCCGATGTAGCTGAAACCTGCAGAGAATCTTATGAGACATACATAGACAATATCCCTGGAAATTTTCCCAACCGTTTTTACCTCGGTAATGAGGGGATCCCTAACGAATATGAGGTTTAGGATGCTCACTGCAACGAGCAGAGAAAAGATAACAATGAACGGTGTAATTATACTGATGCGAAAAGTGTCCAGTACCAGAAACTCCCCAAAGGATGCCCCCACAAAGAATCCTGTCTGGTACAATCCGACGTAGGAGGCTCTCTCTCTTGACTGTGCCCACCTCTGCACCAGAGAGGCATCTGTGATGTAGATGAATGCAGAAAATGTTCCAAGGAGCCCCTGTATAATTATGAGATCTATGTATGATTGTCTCATGATATATATAAATGGAAAAGTTATTGTCAGCAGTATGAATGAAATTTTATTAACCCTCGCCGCCCCAAACCTATCCCCAATAATTCCTGATGGAATCTGGAATAAGGTGTAACCTATCCAGTATGCTGTGATCAGCAATGACCCCAGGTAAACGCTTATGTTCAGGGAAACTATGAAAAAAGGCAAAAGGACGGGTATGAAAAATCTCACAGTGGAGTTCAAAATAAAGGAAAGAAATGAACTCCCAAGTATCTGGATCTGTTTCGGTCTTCTTTTATTATTTTCCAATACTGTCACACTGTTGCCTTTAGATAGAAAATGGGTAAATATTTACTTTTCAATTGAAAAAATATCTGTTGATATCACACATTTTCAAGCTGTTTGTTCACAGCAGAATCACCCCATATGAAAAGAATCAATCCGGCAATTATTGTTGTAATCCCTATGAACAGAAAACCGTTGAAGAAAGACCATTCTACAACCAGAATTGGTAACAATAAAGCGCCTATGGCTCCGCCAATATGACCGAGCCCGTCTCCCATGGCAAATCCTGAAGTCCTTCCATTTGTTGGATAACTTTCAGAGGTATACATATATGCAATCCCCAGAGTAAATGCAAGAGCATAGGATGCAAGGAAACTTCCAGTTGCTATCACTACAGAATCGTACTTTGTTCCAAAAAGAATCATCCCTATGAACCATATGGATGAGCCGAGAAGGATGATATATTTCCTGTCAAACCTGTCTGCAATGCTATAAGCTAGAAGTGCACCAATTGGGTATCCGATTGCACCTATGGCAATATAGAGTATGGATGAACCAACAGTAATTCCAGTATCTGAGAGAAGAGTGGTTGCATCTCCCAGAAATGCATAATTTCCTATGTACCAGAGACCCCACCACAGACCGAATATCAACATTCTCTTTCTGTAAGGTGGTTTCCAGAGATAGGAGTATGGTAACCTTTTGCTTGCTATTTCGACATTGGATACGTCTGCCTCGGTTACATTTTTCAGGATAACACCTTTGGCGAGTGCTGATTTTTCCAGATCGTCCACGATTCTTTCAGCCTTTTCGATCCTTCCATGTGTTGAAAGCCACCTTGGAGACCTTGGGAGTTCAGATCTTAGAATTACTGCTATAACCGCTATAAGTCCTCCTATGAAGAATAACCAGCGCCAACCTGCGGCATCCGAGGGTGTCACAAGCGCAAGAGCCACAAAAGGAGTTACAGCCTGTCCCAAAATTCCAAGAAGAAATGTAACTTCTCCCATACGTCCTCTTCTCTTTGCTGGTGAGAATTCTCCTATGTAGGCTGGCATTAAGTTCAAGTCTGCACCCAGGCCAAGACCAGTAATAAACCTGAAAATTACGAGCATATACAGATTCAGGGAAGCCGCATCACCGAAAGAACCGCCGGCCATGAGGAGCATAGTTATGAGTAACATTGGGTATCTTCCGTACTTATCTGCAAAAAAACCTATTATATACGATCCAAAAACATAACCTATAAGGCCTATGGAGAGAGCGAGAAACAGACTTTCAGAACCAGTAAGGTTGAACTGGGGGCCAATGGCTGGCATGGCGAAGCCAATGTCGGATATATCATAAAAGGTGAAAAAATATCCAACACCTATGATCGCCAGAAATGATGGGGGAAGTGGCCATTTTTCAAACCTCTGCATTCTTGCTATAACAGAACGAACCCTATTTTCATCAGTATTATGGCTGTCCATCTGAATAGAATACTCTATTATTTTTAAAATTTTCGAGACTGTTATTATGTTTAACAACACGATTTACTGGTTCCGCTGCAAAAATAAATGATTCCGTACAGTTCAGATTTGGAAATATGCAGGGTCAGTCAGAAATAATTGGGGAGATAACAGGTTCTATTCAAAGAAAATCTGGAATGGAAACAGACGACCTTTTGAATGGTTTCTCAACTGTTGGCCTGCACTTTCACGTCATTTGAGAAGCCCGTTGGGAAATGCCTTTTCCAGAATGGATTTTATGGCATTATCCACCTCTCTGCCAGTGTCAGATAGCCCGTAATTTGAAAATAACGGTTCTGATAGCTCGTATATGCATCTTGCTGATCCCCCATCCTGGTATATGTAGATCCTTACCGGGGGAATTATCCCTGCCTCCAGGTTCGTATCAAACACTTTCTTTGCCAGCCTGGGATGGAATAGTTCAAATATCTGGTTTCCTCCTATTTCAAACCCGATTTTCTTGAGATTCTCCTGTGCATTTATCCTTGATATTATTTTCAGGTCGCTTTCTGCTATTGCCTCTTCAAGTTTTTCAACACTCTTTACAAAATCCATATTTGTTTCATATTTCATGATATGGATATGGAAAGATCGTATTTTACATTTATGTTAGATCAGGCCACTGTTTTCAGTCTGCTGTACATCCTGAGAGATATGAACATTATGACAACTGTTGTTACCAGGAGTACCAGCGATTCTGTCATCACGGAACTCACATAACCGGAATCTATGGACGAACGTATTATATTGGTTATGTAGCTGAGTGGATTTACCATTGAAATATCTCTCAAAACCAGTGGGGTGGCGTTGGTTATTGGGTAGAAAGCAGTGCTTGCAAAGTCAAGGAAGAAGTAAATGAGTATGGTTAACACATTATAAGTCTGCAATGTCCTTACGAGAATTGCTATTATGAGAAATACTGAAGTAAACAGAAAAGAACCCAGTATAAGGGCAAGAAATGTGAATGCAAGAGAGGAAGCTGTGAGAATGAATGCACCAGATACGAAATGCGCAAGAATCAACATAATGGCACTTCCTCCAAAAGTGAATACCGTTGATATAACAAGTATTCCCAGAAGATAGTCCAACCTCCTGAAGGGGCCAACCATCAACTGCTCGAACATGTGCCATCTTCTATCTGACCACAGCATACTACCTCCTATATTTCCTGCAGTAAGTGCCTGCATCCCTATTATTCCGGGTGCCAGGAACTTGGTGTAGCTTACAACGCTTCCGTTCACCGAGACTCCAGGCACTATGCTCTGGAACATTGTTCCAAGTACCAGAAAATAGAATGCCGGGAGTCCAAGCATGAAGAATATTGTGCCTGGATCAGTGTTTACCACTATATTCCTAACAGCCAGCCTTATAAATGATGGTGTTTTCATCAGGAATTCACCACCTTGAGGAAGACCTCATCCAGTGAGGGTTCCGAACTCTCCATGGACTCGATGCCAATATCATGTTTCTCAAAAACCATGGCTATCTTTCCGATTTTCCTGGATATCTCGTATCCAAGTATGAAAACGGAGTTACCGTCCAGCCTGGCTTCCTCTATACCTTCAATCGAGGATATTTCATCAACCACTCTGGATTTCTCTTCTGCGTTGCTGTCATCAGACAGTCTAACCTGTATCTCCTTAAGCTTGCCAAATTTGTCCTTCAGAAATTTAGATGTCCCTTCCGCCCGGATATTTCCATCTACCATTATACCTATCCTGTCACAGATATAATCAGCCTCTTCCAGTATCTGTGTTGTAAAGAGTACTGTAAGACCATCATGTGCCCTCCTGGTTATGTAATCCAGAACTTTCCTTCTCATTTCTGGGTCCATACCAACGGTTGGTTCATCAAGAAAGACTAAATCCATATCGTGAAGGAATTCTCTGGCAACCTGAAGTCGTTTCTTCTGACCGCCGGATATTTCAAATGCTCTTTTTTTCCTTACTTCCTCCAGATCAAAAAGTTCCATCATCTCATTTATCCTTGTCTTTGATGTTTCCCTGTCCACCTCCCATAACATTGAGTAAACCTTGAGGTTGTTTTCAACTGTTGTGAAATCAAATGATTCGTCCTGCTGCACAACTCCTATTCGTTTCCTTATTGCATTTGCCTTCTTCCTGACATCCATCCCGAGGACATATGCATCCCCGGATGTTGGATTCATAAGTGTTGTGAGTACCTTAATGGTGGTTGATTTTCCTGCCCCATTCTTGCCAAGAAGGCCATAAATTTCATTATATTTGATCTCAAGATTCAGTTTATCCACAGCGACTTTGCCGCCATCGTATACCTTTACAAGATCCTTCGTATAGACTGCAAAATCACTTTCCATCAGGACTGATTATGGCTATATATAAGAATTTTTAGAGCATCTCTAATCCTTTTCGTAGTAAAATACGGATATTTCCACCCCTATTTGAAATGTTAATTAGTCAATTTTGCATTAAGCTGTACATGCGTCTCACCCTGAAAGCTATGTCGATTATTCTGATCATCATACTGGTAACATCGGCTTCAGGGATTATTCTTTACAGGGAACATAAAATAGACACAACAGGCAATATAGAGTTCTATATTGATTCCGATGAGATACATAACGTTACGGGCGTAATACTGGGGCTTGCACAGATCGGTATATATAATGGATTATCCTGGACCAATCACAGCCTAAATGTGATAACCAATCTTTACCAGGACAATATTTCATCGCCAGGGCTCATCGCCGAAATTAATCTTCCCGCTCACAATTACTCCAGGTTCATGCTTTACATTTATTCTGCTGAGGTTGGTTTTGATGGGTCTTATCATAATTTCTCCCTTGTTTCAGGACATACAGACAACTACTACGACATTTCCCTTAGAGGCGGCTCTACCATGAAACTTACCTTCGAATTCAGGCTTCCTGGGAACCTGAATGTCTCAAACAGGACATTCGATCCAGTTACCACCGTTACATGAAGAGACAACCTTTCCTCCAATAATGTACGCTCTGAAATTATATGCCTTCTGATGACAGAAGAATAAGGCAAATTAGCCGTCAAGAACCACATGATCTTTTAAGTTGATGATGTGAATTATGGATTAAGGTCAAGTCTCATTTCGCCTGTATTGTTGCAACCCAGAATTCGTGACCTCATCTCGCTCCTGAAGGAGAGATTCCCGCACATAGTGTTAAAAGTCTCCCTTGAATTTAAACCATTGGAAGTTGGAACGAAAACCGGATTGGAAATTCCCAACATTGAAACGGGAAACAAACAGCTTTAATTTTGTGAGGAAATCACAGTAACTTCACAGCGTGAAGACATCCGTTTTGAATTGGAGATAATCTGCAAGTTCTATCTGCATAATATCCCCACGCCCTTCGATTTTCCAGCTTTTGCAGATTGAAAGTATAAGCGATACCGGGACTTTATATATGTCCAACCTGTCATCCTCTGCTATGGAACAGAGAAGTACATACTGGTGGAAATTGGCCATATTAGATATTTCATCAGCGGTTACAGGAAAAGACTTGTCAATTGACAATGCCTTAATCAGCAAAAGTCCATCGTTATTTCCAATACGAAGATGCCCGAATTTTCCTATTGTATAATCTACTTTTACGTCATTTCCGATCTTTGTGAGGTCATGTGCAATCTTGAACAGAATGAGGTTATGCATCTGGGTATCATACTCAAAGGAATCCTTCATACATGTTTCACCGGTTCCCATTCGTAATGATAGCACATATTAACAGGCGCTTTGAAATGTAAGACCGGGAAATCTCTTAATGTGCAAAACGCGGATGCAATTTCATAGTTTTTTTCAATTATTTCATTAAATTTACGAAATAAAACAGGATCCTCTGATTTATGTTTTTCAAGCGTTTGTGCCTTTCCGTGCCCCTCTTTGAAACCGAGCGGGTATACATCTCTGTCCTCAGCTAATTTGAACAATTCAATATGCATAAAATGTTCATAGTGTGGTACCAACCTCAGCAGTTTCTCAGGATCAGTGAGAATGTTTTCCTTTATGCCGTTTGTTGCATGGCCAGAAAGGTTCGATGTTGGAGTCGCCTGTAAAGTATTATTTGAATTCACTTGAATTATTTTCTCCTTTTTTGTTTCAGTCTATGTATACATAACTAATTAGTAGAGGTTCATTGCGAAACAGCATTAAATACGATGGAACATGTAATATCAATTACCAATTCCATATCATTATAGTTCTGTATTGTATACAAACATTACACATGGAGATAAGTAGTTATTGGTAGTTTTTCCTGATAATTCGGCGTTTCGTGAATCTTGACGTTATGAGACAGCCAAAACCGACTCACTGTTTTATCTCCTGTATTCCTGAAAAATCGAAATTTGTAATATGCGTGTAAAGTGAGTTTCAATAACAAAAAATGAGTGTGTTTTAAAAAATATAAGTGGTTTATATGAGGTTGGATTCCTGTTCCATCAGATTTTTCAACTGGGACTTCATCTGAACAGGACCCAGTTCGGCTTCAAAAACAAGATAATTTCCCTTGTGACCAACTGCAAATGTTAAA
>JAKBSB010000053.1 GCA_021845155.1 Thermoplasmata archaeon | reverse complement strand
CCAAGTTCCTTACCAGCGTATTCATAGGACATCAGGTCGAGGATATGGTGGAAGTCCTTTGACATCTTCATTGCCGAAAGCATTACACTCTTAAGGTCATTAGGGTTTATATTGTCAAGGTCCGATTCTATGAGATGATCCAGCATTTCGTAATCTCTTCTCTCCGTTTTCAGGGACTGTTCGTCGAAATGACCGTTCTTTATTGCCTTGAGTATCAGGACCCTGTCCTCGCCTTCGTTTTTCTGCAGCCTTTTCAGCATAAGCCTGACATGATCCACGCTTGACCGTTTATAGAGATCTTCGTATCTTTCACTTATTCGTTCTTTTAACCGCAAGGCCTTCCTGAGGATATCATCCTTTATGGTTGCCTCATTTTTTCCGGATATCGTTTTTACCGACATTTCATTTTTTCTCCATTAAACAATTAATAAACATATTAAAGATATAAGGTTTTCGAATTTCAACTTGCGAATATCGTAATTTATGCTGAATTAAAAAAAGGCTAGAATCTATAGCCAACAAAATTGACAATATTATAATAAAGTATAAGATAAGATATTAACAATGAAAGCAAAGGAAGTTCTGAACCTTCTGCAAATTTCCCGAAAGACACTCCATGCCTATTCAAAAGACGGGAGAATACTATACACAGCAATGCCAAATAAGATGTACAATTATAATGAAGAGGATGTTTTCAAAATTCTCAATAGGGATATAAGGAGAAAAACAGTTATCTACGCCCGGGTATCTGCTCCAAAGCAGAAGAATGACCTGCAGAACCAGATAGAACAGATGAAGCAGTGGAGCTTCATGAGCGGGAATACAATCAGTGCAATATATTCCGACATAGCATCAGGAATATCATTTGAAAAGAGAAAGGGATTTTTTGAGATGCCTGATGAAATCATGGATCATAGGGTTGAGAAAGCTGCCATAACATACAAGGACAGGCTAAGCAGGGTTGGTTTTGAACTGTTCGAGTATCTTTTCCGGAAGTTCAGAACTGAAATAGTTGTTATGTATGAGGTTGGAAGCACCAAACTGGATTCCGAGGAGGTTTTCGAAGAAATCGCATCCATGCTTCATTGTTATTCGATGAAAATGTATTCGAAAAGAAGAAATCATTCAATTGAGGTATGCTGCGATGGCAATTAGAACTGAACAGATACACATAAATGGCACAGACACGATCTCTTACATGTGCCATCTCTCCAAGAATCTGTTCAATCAGGTGAATTACATCCTCAGAGGGCAGTTCTTTAAACATGAGAGAATGATCTCCTATAAAGATCTTGCAAAACAGTTTTCAAGGCCATCAGAGACAGATGAAAACAATAATTTTCAAAAGCTTCCAGCACAGACTGCACAGTGGACTATCAAGAAGGTAAAGGATTCATGGACTTCGTTTTTTAAGTCTATGAAATCATGGAAGAGGCATCCGGAACTGTTCAGGGGAATGCCAAAGCCACCGAAATACAAGAACAGGGATGGGGAATTCATTCTCGTATTCACGAATCAGCAGTGCAGTATTCGTGACGGTATACTGAGATTCCCAAAGATGATGAATCTGGAGGTGAAGACAAGACTGAAAGATGTGTATCTGAGGGAGGTCAGGATAATTCCGTCAGGACTCGGTTACGACATTGAGATAGTCTACGCAAAAGAGATAACAGATACTTCTGAAATAAAGGCGGAGAGGATACTGGGTATCGATATGGGTGTGAGGAATCTTGTAACTATCGGCAACAACGTATCAGAAAAAGGTATCGCTGTGAAGGCGGGATTACTCAAATCCATAAATCAATACTTCAATAAAGAACTGGCAATATACAGAAGCATAAACGATCTGCAGGGAAATCATGAAAAGAATACGAGCATGATAACAAAGCTTTTCATAAACAGGAACCGGAAAGTCAAAGACATCATGCATAAATTGTCCAAAGCGATTATAATGTATGCAAAGAGCATAAACGTGGATACCATAGTCATAGGCCATAACAACGGATGGAAACAGTCGGTGAACATGGGAACAAAGAACAACCAGAACTTTGTTCAGCTCCCATTCAACACACTGATCCAGCAGATCAGGTACAAGGGAGAGGAGAATGGGATAAACGTGATTATTCAGAGAGAGAATCATACAAGCAAGTGTTCATTCCTTGACAATGAAATAATAGAGCATCATGACACATACATGGGGAACAGGATAAAGAGAGGAACATTCAGGTCGGCAAATGGTACTCTCATACATGCGGATCTGAATGGATCATACAACATAATAAAAAAAGCAATCCCCGAAGCTTTCGCTAACGGGATAGAGGGTATTGGGTTGTATCCAAGGAGTTTAAGCATCAGACAGATGATAACTCCTAAAGGTGGATGTTAACATGGTTAACAGAAATCATAACCTTATATTCATTACAGCCATGTTCCCTGGAACAAAGTGAGAGGAGACAGAAAAATTGAGGTTTCACCGTCCATTATATCCTGCGATCTGGCAAACCTGGGTTCTCAGGTAACCCTGTGCGAAAAATCTGGCGCTGATTCGTTCCATCTGGATGTCATGGATGGGCATTTCGTGCCTAATCTTACAATGGGACCTGATCTTATAAAAGCAGTGAGGAAAGCAACCGGAAAGAGGATAGACGCTCACCTGATGATAGAAAGACCGGACAAATACTATAGGAACTTCCATGATGCGGGATCTGATATCCTTCTGATCCATTATGAGTCACCGGTTGATCTGAGGCTCCTCTTTGACAGAATGCGGGATGAGAGTATAGATTACGGACTCGTGATAAATCCTGAGACATCTTTCAGCCAGGTGAAAGACCTGATAGATGAGTGCAAAATCCTCCTGGTAATGTCCGTTCATCCGGGCTTCTCCGGACAGAGTTTTATTGAATCTGCACTTCCAAAGGTCAGGGAAGCCAGAAAATACATTGACGAGAACGGAATTGACTGCCGCCTGGAGATAGATGGCGGGATAAACTACGAGAATGGAAAGAAGGCTGTGGAGGCCGGATCAGACATACTGGTCTCGGCGTCGTATATATTCCATAATAACATTTCTGAAAGCATAGGGAAACTGCTAACTCTGTGACTGGGTTGCAATTACATGTTATTCATGAAGATTATCCTTCCATCCCTTATTTCCTCATATCTTTTCATTGCCCTGGCATAGTCGCCAAGATAGAATTTGTCTGAGACGTTCACTTTCAGCTTGAACTTTTCCGCTATTTCAATGATTTCATGGAAGTCTTTCCTGGTACCTCCGGTGGATCCGACGATTCTGAATTCCCTGCTATATATCTGGGAAATATCAATTGCAGCCTCCTTTCCTGTCTGAACCCCGAATGTTACAAGTGTGCCGGAACTGTCAAGGTGGCTAATTGCGCTGTTCCAGAAACTTGATCCTATTGAATTGACCACGATATCGGCCTTGAGATCATCTGGTATCCTGTCTGCCGTGTATGTTTTGTGGGACCCGAATTTCCCAGTCCAGTTTTTCCTTGTAACGGCGTAGACCTCCATCCCCATTATATTCCCCAGTTGAGTAAGAAAAGTTCCGGTATTTCCAGAAGCCCCGTAGACAAGAAGTTTCTTTCCTGCTTCCGCACCAGCCCTTTTCAATGCCCTGTAAGCGGTTAAAGCACCAACCGGCAGGCTCACTGCCACTTCATTGCTTATGCTTTCCGGAATGGGAAAAAGATTGTATGATTTCACTGCCAACATCTCAGCGTAGCCACCATTGCTGACAACGCTCCATATTCCGCCGTTAATGCAGAGATGCTCATTGCCACTGAGGCATTTAGGGCAGGTTCCGTCATATATCCTGTTGTATATGACTACCCTGTCTCCCTCCCTGAAAGTTCCATGACTCTTCATTACAGTTCCGATCGCTTCTGCCCCCGGAATATGTGGCATTGGGTTTACATTGTATATTATCCTTCCATTGATCAGGCCATAATCAACAGGATTGAGGCCTGACATGAGAACTTTGACCAGTACCTCATCATCAGCTGGGTCTGGATCTGGCACATCCTCAAACTTAAGGTTTTCAACGCCGAGAGGTTTTCTTAAAACTAGGGCTTTCATGCCCATGAATCTTGTTGCTGAATATGAACATTTTCAGGACCTTTTGGAAAAGGCCATTTGTGTTTTGGATTTTGTTTATATAACTGGCACCTAACATTTAAGGTTCATTATTAATAAATATTGTTAACATCTAAATTTAGTGATAAGATGGAAGACAGATTATTATTAGTATTCACGGTAGCTATTGTTCTTGCGGGAGTAGGTGGAGGAATATGGGTCGTTCACCAGCCTGACATGGCGAATGCATCGCCCCAGATTGACCAGAACCCCTACAATCTGACCCTTGTAATTCAGCATGGCATAATTTTCAACTCCAGCGTGGGAACACAGCCCTCGTATTTCATACTTCAGAATGGCACCCTGCAGAGTTCATCCAACCTGAATTTGCCTGCAGACAGAGTCATAAATCTTATAATAATTGATTTTGACAACGGGCCTTCTCCCCTAATGAACCCAAACATGAACACAGTTCAGGGAACTATAGGCGGTCATGTTAATGTTACAGGAATCAGCCAGATACAGTCCATACCTGACCTGAACCATGAGATGACTCAGGCCCAGTTCGTGTCCTATTACAACAATAATGATTCAAGGGCATTAAGTACCCTTTACTCACAGGTGAACTCAGCCTCATTCTTCAGCAATTCAACATCAGTCAGCAGTCTTTCAGCGAACAACATTGCACACACCTTTACAGTCAGTGCATTTGGACTGAACATTCCAACTCAACCACAGACTGTTACTCATGCCAGATTTGTGATAACCACCGGTGGAACAGCAACCTGGCAGTGTGAGGCAGATTGTGGATCTGGTTCACTTGGATTAAATGGTGCAATGGCAACACCCGGATGGATGCTCGGTACAATATCCATAAGCTAAATTCAAATTTTTTTAACAATCATAATTTTATTTCTTGTTCTTATAAGTCCTATTTACCGTTACCTGGATTATTACCAGGAGATCCAGAAACAACTGCTTCCTTTTTCTGAATGGATTCCTTCTTGGAACGTCTTTTAATAGGTTCCCTGAACAGCGAGAGGACTGCTCCGGCCACTGTTATGGAGAATGCGGCATAGAATACGATGTGCAGGGATGACATAAAAGCCGGTGCAAAGACGCCCGGGAACCACGTTCTTGCTGTAATGGTTGATATGACGCTGCCGGGTATTCCGGACGATATTGAGGATGGGAGTAGAAGTATTATCTCTTTCATTGGGCTTATTCCCAGGAGGGCACTGAATATTGCATCTGTAGGCGCAATCTGTGTGGATATTGTTTTTGAGAGTGATGTTGCCAGTCCTGCAGTTGTGAGACCCGAATAAATGGTGCCCGGCAGAATGGAGGTCAGGCCCAGTATGAGGATGGTGAAAAAAATACCCATGCTTGCAGTTGTACCCACGTTTCTCATGGTTGTGAGCATTCCCGAGGCAGATCCCCTGCTTTCTGGCGGTACAGATGACATCACAGCTGATGTGTTTGGAGCCATGAAAAGCCCCATTCCTGAACCGAATATGAATAGAAGAATGGCCATTTCAATATAAACGAAGTTGTAGGAAAGGGTGACGAGCATGATAAGCGCGAAAGCAGCAATGAGAAGACCCAGTGTGGCTATACCCCTTGACCCATGCTTATCGGACAATTTGCCTCCCAGAGGGCCAAATATCCCCATTGCAGCAGTCATGGGAAGCATGAATATTCCAGCCCAGAAGGGGACGCTGCTGTATGAATATCCATGCAGGGGGAGCCATATTCCCTGGAATAGGAGTATTATCATGAACATGAGACCCATCATGCCCATTCCTGCCACCATCCCTGAAAGAGTGCCTGCAGAAAATGCACGTATCTTGAAAAGTTCCAGCCGGAACATGGGTTGTTTAACCCTTCTTTCAACGAATGGGAAGGCAACCAACAGAGCAGCGCCTACCACCAGCGCAAGGACTACAAAAGGGTTGCTCCATCCCATGGCGCTCGTTTTATAGGGCACAAGCCCGTACGTTATGCCTATGAGGAATATAATCAGACCTGCCCCAAATGTTACATTCCCGGGTATGTCAAGCCTCTGCCTTATCTTCGGGGACGTTTCCTTCAGCTTCATGTATGACCACACTGTACCAAGAAGACCTACTGGAACACTTACCAGAAAAACCAGCCTCCAGTCTATAGCCGAAAGGACACCACCAACAACTATGCCGATACTCATGCCAGCAGTCCCTGCTATTGCATTTATTCCCAGAGCCATTCCCCGCTCCTGCTTGGAAAAATTATCTGTTATTATGGCGTAACTGTTGGCCATAAGGAATGAACCGCCCACTGCCTGAATGATCCTGAACATTATGAGCTCAATTGCTCCGGTGTCTCCTTTGCCGGGTGTAAGGAAAAGCAGGACAGAACCGGTTGTGAATATTGCAAAACCGAGATTGAACAGCCTGACCCTTCCGAAAATATCTGAAAGCCTTCCTATTGTAACGAGCAAGACTGCCGTGACGATCATGTAACCCATCAAGATCCACAACAGGTATGCAAAAGCTCCTGGCGAAAGAGGATTAAGGTCGATTCCTCGGAATATTGGCGGTAATGCTATGATGAGAATACTGGAGTTGATTGTTGCCATAAGAACCCCAATGGTGGTATTTGAAAGTGCGATCCATTTCTCCTGAACCATAAAATCCTTATTGGCTGATGATATAAAATAGTATTAACAACTCATCCTGGCAAACGTTTTTTCGTGGACTTAAGTTGATCATAGTGCCTGTAGGTCCAGTTCAATAAGACTATGATGTTCTTTCGGATGGTGACGGTGACAAAACGGATCGCAAAGTAATCAAGCATCAGGTAATTGGACATAACGGCTTTAGAATAAACGAGAACCGCCAGGTTGCTCCTGTTATAAGCAAATCTATACATTATGGCATGCTTATGGCATGATTTATTAATGAATTGTCTTTTGACTGCATGAAAACAATAATGGCAAAAATTAACGATAACATTAAACTGGCACTTATTATTGGTGCAGTAACAGTCCTGATCAATGTCCTGGCTTTCCTTAAAAATGATACTGGAACATACCTCTGGGCTTATGACATAGTGTATGCGGCTGGAAATTCTGTCCATGCCGTGGCATTCAGCCTATCCCAGAAAGGCATGAAAGTTTCAACTGAACAGAAGCACGGAGTCTGATATGGAAAACACCGAAATTGTTGAGAAATTCACCTCCTATATGCGTGGAGAGAGAAAGAGTCCATACACCATAAAGGAATATGGATCAATGACCTCCATGTTCCTCAATTTTACTCAAAAGAAATTGAAAGATACGGGGCCTGAGGATATAGAACGTTTCAAGCACTACCTTGCCACTGAAAGGAAGTTTTCAAAAAACAGCCAGTATATAGCTATTCACGCAGTAAAACTTCTGTTCAGGTCAAACAGGATCACCCCTCCAATGAACCTCCTGCCTCCAAAGAGGTCCTTGAAGATGCCGAATTACCTGAGTGAGAAGGAGGCATCTGCACTTATCGAGGCCTCTAAAGTAGACCTGAGGACAAACCTTATTGTCTCTCTCCTTCTTTATACGGGACTGAGAGTAGGGGAGCTTTGCAGAATAAATATGGAGAATTTGGACATTGATGAAGGCATAATTACCGTAAAGGCCGGAAAAGGTGACAGGGACAGGATAGTTATCATACCAATGATATGCAGGGACCTGGCCCGTGAATATATGTTGAAGCGCTTCAAGAAGAATACCAGCGATAATGCTTTCCTTATAAGCCACAAGAATACCAGGTTCAATCCATCAACCATAGAGAGAATAGTGAAAAAAGTTTCAATTGAGGCTGGGATCCAGAAGAGGGTAACACCGCATGTTCTCAGGCACACATTTGCCACAACCGTTCTCAGAATGGGAGGAGATATCAGGTTCATTCAGCAGATCCTTGGCCATAGATCGGAA
>JAKBSB010000052.1 GCA_021845155.1 Thermoplasmata archaeon | reverse complement strand
ACTAAATGTTTTGTGAAGTGCTGTAATACGGGTTTACAGGATTCATTGTATAAAAAGAAATATGTATCTGGAGTCAATATTACAAAATGTGTTATGATGGTGCATGAAGGGGAAATATTTCGCAAAATAAATTTCTAAAAACGTCCTGATTGACCTAAACTGAATTTTGGTTCAGAAAGCATGATCCTTATGGTCGAAAATGGGGAAAGTTTGGTTGACGTTGAAGAAAGGGGAGATTTTCTCAGGATATCCAGATGAACCTTCTAAAGCAACACCTTAATTTCGCTTTACTTTACCGCAACATGACAAACGCATCCTTTACAGATGATACAGTGTTGCCACTGATCAAGAACGACTCAGATTAGAATCACCCTTTAATTTGCATTTTTAGTAAATGTAAAAAGCAGCGTTGAGATTTCAACTACAGCGGAAACAAAAGTAAAAAAATAAATACACATTAGCTGATCTGGAATTTAAGCGGGTGTGGTGTAGCCTGGTAACACGCGAGCTTGCCAAGCTCGTGCCTCGGGTCCAAATCCCGGCACCCGCATAACGGCCTTGTATTGCTGCTTCCAGTGAAAAAAAGTCATTTTTATGCCAAAAAAGGCCTTTCTTTTTAGTTATGGATTTATTTGACTGAATTTGTCACTATTCTTCATTTCCCAGAATTGCAAGGTTTTGGTTAAATTATTTAAATTTATAAATAAATAATTTAACTTCTCTGAAGAGAGACTGCTTTCATATATTCGCCTATTATTCTCAGGACATCATCCGTTTCATTTGGATCATTAGAGGATCCAAGTTCAATTCTTGAATCTCCTATATCAACAAATATTCTTGAATTGTCTACATGGAAATGAACTATGTTTATGCCCTTGAAATAAAAATGTCCCGGCTGTTTCTCTTTGAGGTTATCTACACTTCTTATCTTGATTAGCAATGGTTCAATGTCTTCAAGATCTTCAGGTTTGGCATGCTTCATCCTTCTCCAATGGCATGATACTTATATTGTTTTTGAAGTATTATGGCAATATTTATGTCAAAATTTTATCAAAAAATATTAATTGCTTGATTTACTTATTGTGGCATTGAAAGAAGACAGTTTTCTTTTCAGGAATGGATCCCTGAAGTTTGGGAGAATATTTCTCATATTGTTCATTATAGAAATGGGCATATATATCGCCATATCATCATTAAGTCTGCATGATGCAGCCCTGTACAACACTTTCAAGAATGAACAGAGTTCCATAGACGGCGAGTCATTTATTCCAATGTTCCTTTCCATATTCCCTCATAACCTCCTGATCGCAACAATAGAATTTGTTCCCATAATCGGGATATTCTTCTATTTCTTCTCAGTTGTCGAGACTGCAGTCATAATTTCACTGGAGGGAACTGGAATTCACACTTCGGGACTACTTATATTTTTTACCCTGGCCTTGCTTCCGCATACCTGGCTAGAACTACCCTCTTATGCCATTGCAACGGGTGCCAGCATATATATTATCTATACGCTTGTAAAAAGGGGAGACGAATTCGGTTCCAGATTGAAGAGGATAGGCCTCCTTTACCTGTTTGTGGTCCTGGAACTTATGGTAGCCGGCCTGTTTGAAACCACTGAGATTGTCTTTGAAACCATATACCCGGCTCCTTATGATCTTATCTATCCCATAATGATGTGGATTCCGGCAATACCGGTAATAATTGCCCTCATTTACCTTTTCAGGAGGATTACCCGTGACGGAACCGCAGGAAAGAGGAGAGGGTTCAACCCAACCGAAACCATAGATGAAACCTTTGGAAAGATCTGAGTCATCTTGAAGATACTCCTAAAATAGCTGGAAATAAACCCAATTAATTTCGCTCATGATATTTCTCATGGTGCATAAATTTTATAATGGAAATCTCATCGAAAATTACGTTAGACCACAATGCCCTTAAAAATGACATTACATTTTCCGGAAGCTACCGGAAACTTCTTGAGCTGAGACGTACAGTGCAGGCGCTTAAGGGTTCTTTCCCATTTACTGTTTACTCCGACCTTCAGGGAAGAGTTGAGGAGCGCATAAAGACTTTTGAATATCCCGTCTGTGCAGATAATGGCATAAAAGTCGTCTTCTCCAACGGATTATCTGTGCCGGTTGAAGAAAAAGACTGCCACGATGCCAGAGAACAGGATCTGAAATTTACCGATTTCATATTCTCAAAATATGTCTCCGCAAAGGATCTTTCAATGGAACCTGGCAAACTGACTGGAACCTATGACAAGGATTATTTCCGGAGAGTGTCAAGAAATCTTTCGACAGGTAAGGAACAGAAAGCAGAACTATCAGAGGGTCTCCAGAACAAGGTAGATCTTCTCATGGCCAAGATAGATAATCTTGAAAGCATCTATAACAAGCATATACCACAAATAATGGAGAACCTGGACAGCCTTAATAAAAAAATGGATTATATATACAAAAAAATGCTTGGTGATGGTAACCAGCCAACATGAATGCTGTACACCACATCAGTTTCTTTCGGGAAGTTCCGGTATTATTTTTCCTTTCTCTTTTATGATCCTGCTGACCTCTTCTATGGTCCTGTCCAGCTGGACATCTTTGTGATTCATATAATCAGTCGGGCCATTTTCAACTTCAATGTCCGGGTCTGTGCCATAGTTTTCCACACCCCATCCAACATCCTTGAACCAGAATGCGAATTGTGGCTGTGTAACAGTGGTTCCGTCCACCAGGGTTATTTTCGGGTTTATGCCGACCACTCCGCCCCAGGTTCTTATCCCCAGGAGTGGACCGAGCTTCATCAGCTTGAAGCTGTGCGAGAAAATATCGCCGTCTGATCCAGCCATTTCGTTTGTTAGGGCAACAATTGGACCATTTACTGAATATGCCGGATAATGCTCAGGATCGCCTCTTCTGGGGAAATCATATCCAAGTATTTCCCTCCTGAGCTTTTCAAGTATCAGCTGTGATACATGTCCTCCGCCATTCCACCTCACGTCCACAATGAGTCCGTCTTTCCGGTATTCCTGTATGAAAAGCCTGTGAAATTCACCGAACCCTGTTGGCCCCATGTCAGGAATGTGTACATATCCCACTTTTCCTCCGGACTTCCTGTGAACATAGGAACGGTTTGCTTCTACCCAGTCCCTATACAGTATTCTCCTGTCATCTTCCAGGGCCTTGACAACCACCCCCTGATCTTTCCCCTTGACAGAGAAATTCATGTTGACAAAGTATCCGCCTTTTCCCAGCATGTACTTTCCAAGTGGTTCTTTAGGGTTAATTATTTCATTGTCTATGCCGGTTATGGTTGAACCTTCAAGATCAAGGCCAAAGAAAAGAAGGGGATTCCTCTCTTCCGGATTGGACTGATCTCCCCTGAAAACCTTGTCCAGATCAAAACCATTGCTGCCCTGTCGCACCCTGATTCCGATCTTCCCAACACGTGGGATTCTCCTGTCAGTGATATCGCCACCCATTTCATAGGCATGGGATGTTCCAAGCTCCCCGTTCGCCTCCTTGATCAGATCAGAGAGTTCTGATCTTGTGGAAATCCCTTCGAGCAGAGGGTGGTACATGTCATATACCTTCTTCCATTCCTCCTTCACTTTTCTTGGATTCCAGTAGTTTTCATTCATCAGTTTCCAAGCTTCCCTGAACATCTCGTCCCACTCCGATTTGAGATCCACCTGGAAGCGTACCCTCTGAACATCAATGTTGATGTCCTCCAGAGCTCCTGGCATTCCCTGTGGAGAGGGGAATCCCATGGATGTTGTTGTGGAAGGAGTTATCCTGTATTTTCCGGCACTGTCGATAAGTATCTTCTTCATGTCACCGGAGAAACTGAAGTCGCTTATTCCTGAAGCGACAACTCTTGTCTTGCCCGTCTTTATATCGTAAGCTTTCAGTGTACCGGATGATCTTTTACTGCTGCTGTAAAGATAATACTTCATGGCTCCTTCTGGAGGGAATTCAAGATAAAACACACTTGACCCGTCACTGAATATTTTTTCGTAATCCGCCATCTCCATTGGCATTGTTTCTATACGATTCCCAATCCCATCTGCATCAATATTGAATCTTTCCTTTTCGTCTGCTTTTCCGGCGTAGGATTCGGGAACCATGTTTGCTGGCGGGTTAAGATTTTTGCGCAATGAAACGACATTTACTCTTGCGGCAGTCGGGTATCCGAGATCGAAGAGAATCTTGTCATATACAGGGTCCAGGCTTCGTCTTGAAATATAGTAAAGATAACCTCCATTTGGATCAAATGAGGGGCAGTAATCAATGCCTCCATAGGATGTCACATCAATTTTGGTCTTTCCATCCGGGGAGGCAAGGCGTATATTTGTCGTTTCGGAGGAATTCTGGTAACTGTAGGCAATCCATTTGCTGTCCGGGGACCAGACTGCGTCTTCTATGAAACCTTTCTCGCAGGAATCTATCAGTATAGATTTATTCTCCTTGACGTCAAAAAAATGCATCTCGAACCTGTTGTTAAGAAGAACAAGTTTTGATTTGTCCGGAGAGAGCGATATGCCATGCACAATGCCTGATTCAAATCTTTTTACGGTTTCATCCCCTGACCTGATGTTGTATTTTACAATGTATTCATCAAGCCCGTCCGATGTTGTGAGGATCACGTTTTCATCATCCACAAAATCAAGATTCCTGATCCTCTGGCCCGGTTTTTTCTTTACTTCAAATACCGGACCGCCCTGGGGATTCATGACAAAACCATGTCCCCTGGAGACTAAACCGACCAGGGTAGCATCATTATTTATAGCCACAGAAGTAAGATAATCCTCGGGATTCACGAATTTATGAAGTTCTTCAGGAACTGGAGAACTCACGTTTATGTTTACCCTTTCTGATTTTCCTTTTGTAAGGTTCAGTATGAAGATATTTCCACCGGCCTGGTATGCCACCCTATCTCCATCTATGCTCGTATTCCTTACATAAAAATCCCTGGAATCCGATACCTTTTGTATATTCATCCCGTCGAAGTCCATGGAATACAGGTTTGCAATACCGTCCTTATCAGAAACAAAGAGAACTTTGTCACCATGGATCATGGGACAAGTTATCCTCCCGTAGTTTTTCAGCAGGAGCTTGAAATTACCACTGTTGCCGGAATCAATCCACAGGCTCCCGCTTGTTCCTCCCCCGTATCTTTTCCAGAAGGGGATGTCATTTGTATTCCTTCCAAGAAGCTTTGTTTTCCCGGAGTATACGATATGATTTGCAGGGCCATAACCGAGGTTTCTCGGCTCTCCCCCCGCTGATGGAACTTCAAAAAGCTCAATCCATCTTCCCATTGGGGTATTGTAATCGGATGAAACAATTAAGTTCCCTTCGGGGTTCCATCCCACAACGTTTGTGGCCATGCTCCCCATGAATGTGATCCTTTTCAGGCTGTCGCCATTAATGTCAATTGTATATATTTCAGCGCATGAATCTTTGCTGCTCAGGGCCCTGAATGCAATTTTCTTTCCGTCCGGTGAAGTTTTGGGGTTGGATATTGCCCCTGCATCCCTGAGTATAGTGAATGTTTCACCACTTTTCAGGTTATGCCTCCATAACTGGTCATTGTGCACAAAAATCAGATTTTCGCCCTTCAGATCAGGCCACATCAGGTAACTGTTCATATAATCATCATGAGTATGAAATTAGTATTATTAATTTTGTACGTTTATATTAGACCCTGTTCTTAGATGAAAAAAATAGTTTTTTAGAATGAGTTTAAAATTTGGTATATAAATATTAAAAACACCCTATTTAACCTGGCTAGCTGCAGGCGCCTCCACTTTCTTGGCGGGAAGTCCAGAACCCTTTGAAACATACCTGTAGATCAGGGTTCCTATCCCGACCACAATAAGGTTTGCTATGAGTGCAAACAGCCCTATGAAGAATGGTCCAAGCTCCGAGTTGGTTGCAATAAGTGTAGTCTTCCATGTGCTGAAATGATTAGCCACCTCCATGAAATATATGGCAAATCCCAGACCCACCAGAAGGCCAGCAGAGAGGGAATGTTTGTAGAGTTTGTCTGTAACCAGGCCCAGGAAAAGTGCAGGGAGTGTTTGCAGGATTATTATGCCTCCTAAAAGCTGGAGCTGTACTGAAAATGTCAGCGGAAACAGGAAGATGAATCCTACAGCAATAAAAATGAAGACAACGGATGCAATCTTGGCTATGACTGTTTCCGTACTTCCCTTGAGATCAGGTTTGAACTCCTTTACTATATTGCTTGTAAACAGGTTTGCCTGTGATATTGCCATAATCGATGCAGGAACAAGCCCTCCGATGAATATTCCAAGGAAAGCAAATCCGGTGAGCCAGCTTGGAAGAGTATACAGTATCAGGGCAGGCACAACGTATGTTCCCCTGGAAGCAGAGGCAAATGTGCCCAGGAATGCCATGGCAGACGAGTTGGAATAGACCATTATTCCAAACAGTGCGAGGAATGCAAGACCTACCCCGTAAAGCGGGAGCAGGGACTGGCTGGTCCTCAAGACTTTCCTGTTCTTGGCACTGAGTGATCCTGTTATCGCGTGTGGATACAGGTAAAGGGCAAGAGCACTCATTAGGAACAGGCTCCAATAAGCATTGAAGTCAATAGGGAGCACATGGAAATACCCGGTTTTGCCACTCAGTGTCGTAAATGCTGCAGAGAGATCACTGTGTGCCACCACTATTATGACCACAATTGCCACGCTTAGCAGGATTATGGCGTCCTTGAATATTGCAGTGAACGTGGCACCTCTCAGCCCGTTCATGAAAGTGAACGCTGCCAGTATTACGAAAGAAAGGATCAGTGCAAGATCTGTAACTATGGTAATATTTGATATTCCGTGGAACATGACGGTGAGTACTGAAAGCATTCCAACTATTTGCAGCGCAATATATGGAAGTTCTGCGACTATGCCCACCACAGCAACCAGGACCGCGAGCAGTCTGCTCTTTGAATATCCTTTTATGAAGTCAGCACCAGTAACATATCCCTTTTCCTTGGATATTTTCCAGAGTTTCGGCATCGCCCACATTGCAATTCCAAAGGTAAGAGCAACATAAGGCACTGCATAAAAGTAAATAGATCCTACAGCAAAAACTGAAGATGGTATTGCAATGAAAGTATATGCGGTATAAAGGTCAGCACCCACGAGGAACCATACAATCCATACACTGAAATGCCTGCCTCCGATGGACCACTCATCCATTTTCTTGAGGTCGCCTCTTTTGTAGTTTCGTCCGTAAACCCCAAGAAATACGAAAACCACGAACAGGGCTACGAAGACGCCAATTCCAAGATAACTGAGCATTTTCAGTCACCTTCCTCGGACCTGTTCCATATAACCGCGGCAGAACCAAACAGGACTGTGGCAAGAAACAGCCATAATATCTGATACCAGTAGAAAAACGGCAATCCACCAATTTCAGGGCTTGTCTTGCTATAACCAGGCACAATCAGCAGACCCACAAATGGAAGAAGGGTCAAAACTGAAACCAGAACAATCAATGAAGTTTTCTTCATATATGTCTCGTTTTAATACACTTGTATAGCGTATAATAATGTTTGCTTATGAAAAAAATTTGAATCCTGAATAATAATTTGAAAAAACAAAAGAATGGAGAAGTTATAATTTTGAACTTATGAAAATATAACTTTATTTTTTAAAGAGTTATTTTGTCGTCGCTCTTCTTGGAATATTTTGAGGACCATGTTTCGCTTGAAAAAATTATTCCGGCGATCATCAGCAGGGATGCACCTATAACTATAAAACTCCATACGTTTAAAAGACTGAAGTGAAACGCAACGAATATAAGTATAATGGTTGTTGAGAAGCTTGCGGCAATTCCTCCCGCGTTGTATGCGAAGCCAACTGCAGTCGCCCTGTAACGTTTGCTGAATTTCTCGGCAAGAAATGCCGGCAAGGTTGCGAATATCATTGCCTCGATGAATGCCTGTACAGAAAATGCAGCCACGATTGCGAAGAGGCTATGGCTCAGCCCTAAGTATATCAATGGATAAGTTGTTATGAGAAAAGCAAGTG
>JAKBSB010000051.1 GCA_021845155.1 Thermoplasmata archaeon | reverse complement strand
CTATGTAACCATGAAATATCAGCAGTATTCCCCCAAATACCGCGAAAACTGATGCTACAACATTGATCTTTGACAGCATCCACACTCTTCTGTGCTCTTCTGGCCAGTTGCTTGCCACAAATGCGGTCATGCCTGGTGAGAAGGCCCCTCTCATCCCCCCTGCTGTTCCCGTTATACCCCCTATGACAGCTGCAACGGAGATTACATATATGTTGCTGGATAGGGACAATGCAATGAGCGCAGCAAGAGGTGCAGCTTCACTGATCAACAGTGATCTTGAATACCCTATCCTGTCGTCCACCATGCCCAGCACGAATGTAAAGGCCATGCTGAAAAGTACTATGAAAAGATAGAGTATCCCTATGAATATTACACTGTAGCCCAGTGCATGCAGATAGAGAGAAAGAGCCAGTGTCACATAGATCAATGCGGTACTTCTTGCCGCTCTTGATATAAGTAGATATTTGAAAGAGGAATCAATCTTTTCAGATGAATCTGAAAACATAACAGATTGTATCCCTGCCGGTTATAAAAACATTTGAAGAGTTATCCAGGCGTTATAAGGTTTTCATGCTAAATTCACAGAGGCAACAGCAAAAGTAGAACAAAAATTATTATCTATTTCACAATGCCAGTCAGTTAAGCAAGGGTAGTCGAGCTTGGTCAAAGGCGCCAGATTGAGGGTCTGGTTCCGTAGGGATGCGAGGGTTCAAATCCCTCCCCTTGCATTTTAAACTAGATTTTAGCCTGTTGTCTATAGATCAGCAATCCACCTGTAATGCAGTTCCCGTAGATCATTCCCTGAAATATGTTTCCTATTCATTTTTCCTGTATGGACAGATGTAACCTTAATAAACAAGCCTATACTCAATAATCCATGAAAATCTTGTGGTATGGCCTTCCTTCCACAATTGATTTCCCGAATTTTGTAACTTCACCGAATTCTCTGCTTTTTACAAAATCAGAAAAAGATTCAACACTGTCCCACAGGCTGAGGATCATGTACTGGTTCTTGCCAACCTCCCTGTACAGATGTGCCTCCCTGAATCCGCCTGCATTAAGATCAAGGAACTCGACTGTCGCCTGGAATGTGTCCTCAAACTCCTTTTCATGTCCCTCTTTTATTGTGTAATAGAAGCCAATATTTGCCATATTTCTGTGGTTATCCCGCTGCCCGGGTTCCCCACCCTTTACTTCAGACCTGTTCATAATACACCCTTTCCCTCTGTGTCATGTTCGTTTTCCCTTATAGTGTTTCTGAAGCCTCCAAAATACATGCGGAAATAGAATATCATCATGGAACCGACAAATATTATCATCAGGATTGTCAGCTCAAACATTGCAGACTGCATTGCAGTCCCTGAGAAATAGGCCCTTACATCAACAGTACCACCAAACAGATTCGGGAAGAATGATCTCTCTATAATGGCAACTGAAATACTCATTACAGATATGTAAAATATCTTGTTTTTTGCGATTAAGGATGTCCCGCGTATATTATAGAGGACGGGCAGAAGTATAGTGAGAACAATGGGTATCGCTAGATAAGGATAGAAGACAAAATTTTTCAGGAATGCAAAGGAAACAGCGTTTATGACAAGACCGGCCACAGTGATATAAATGGAATTCCTTTTGTTTTTCTCCATGTCATAGAATACATAGGAAAGACCGAGGAATATGAGGGCGCTTCCAAGGATTATCCCGTCATCCGGCAGGTAAGAAAAGAATGGTATGAGGTTGAACGAATGCGCAGATATGCTTATTCCTTTTCCTGTAACTATTGACACGTATATTACAAGAAGTATTGCCCCGAGAATCAGCGTTACAGTGGAATAGATCCTGTATAGGGTTTTCTCTGATATGAAGCTGTTTTTCCATATGAACTCTGCAAAAATTATGGATGCGTTCCTTGTGCTGTACAGTATCATGAACAGGAGGATTAGAGGAATATAGGTTTCGGCAACGACTGGAAGCAGACCCGGAGCAAGTGCCTCAACATTAACCACGTACAGTACGAAGAAGGTGCCTGTAATTTCCCATATCGGTATTATAAAACGTTTCACCTGTTTTCCATAAGACCTGTAATGCATCAGGAGGGCTGAACCGGCCATGAACTCGGTGCTTATAATTGCAAAGAATACTGCAAATATGACACTGTTCATGAAGAATTCCGACTCAACGACCTGGTACATTTACTTCACCTCCTCTCTTCTCATCTGTTGGTTCGTCATTGAACTCCCTGAAATTTACTGTCTTTGCTGTGTAATATATGGTGAATGGGATTGCTACGAGATAGAATATTATCATTGCTATCCCAAGTGGAACTATGGAAGGGGAAGTATTGGCCGCCTGGGAGACCTTCATGACATTATAGATGATCCATGGCTGCCTTCCAACTTCATCTGTAACCCATCCGGATTCATAAACAAGCAGCCCAAGTATTCCTGATATTATTCCACCGGCTACCACAAACCTGTGCGTGTAAGGGTCTTTGTGCAGAAGATAGCCCAGAATAACGAAGAATGCAAACAGTCCAATCAATGTTCCCCCAAGAACCATAACATCAAACGTAAGATGTATGAAGAGAGGAGGCCAGAGACTCTGGTTTGGGAACAGGTTGAGTCCTGGCACTGTGCCTTTCCCGAGAGTGAGAGGGAATGCAAGAAGACTCTGAAGATGAGGTATTGTTATTGCATCCAGAATCTTCCCGTGAGAGAAAATCCCCCCGATTGTTTCCGCTGCATTTGCTGAGCTGTGCAGATTCAACTCGATTGCTGCATATTTCAGGGGTTGCTCCACTATGAGCATTGATGCAGTAAGGGTGCCGCTCAGTCCTGCCAGCACTATGAAGAATCCTGATATGGCAGTGGATATCTTGAGAAGCGCCTTTGAGGCAACTCTTGCAACACCCTTTCCCTTGAGATAGAAATAAGAGAAGAATGCGATCATGAGAAAACCTCCGGCAGCATACGTTGTCGTAACAACATGAAATTCCTCGCTCCATGTGGAAGGTGCATTAAAAACGGCCCATGGATTTATTCCAGTAAGTACTCCTGTTGCAAGGTATGCATGAATATTGAAGCCCACCGGGGTGTTCATCCATGCGTTAATCATGGTTATGAATATTGCCGAGGCAGCTGTACCCACCACAACCATCACTGAAAGAAGCCAGTGGGAATACCTGTTCTTGAATCTGTCCCAGAAATATACATACATCACAAGTGCTATTGCTTCCAGGAAAAATGCAAAAACTTCGGAATAGAATGGAAGGATTGACACATACCCGACAACTGACATGAACCCGGGAAACAGGGCAAAGAGCTCCACTGCAATCAGTGTACCGCTGGCAGTTCCTATTGCAAATATAATTATGAGTGTCTTTGCCAGTCTTCTGGATATCTTTTCATAGAGTTCATCGTTCCTCCTTATGGCAAGAAGTTCAACAATTGACACAAGAAGTGCCAGTACCATGGATATAACCACAAGAATTATGTGCGATCCTATGGAAAAAGCAAAGAATACCCTGTCAAAATTAACTATTGACAACCTTGTTCACCTCCTTTTTTACAAATAAAGTCCTGAAATTTACGAAGCCGAACCACAGAAGAAGTATGCCTATAAACTCGGCGAAATACAGGAAAGCCGGAAAAGCCGCTATGTAAAGAGTTCCAGCTATGCTTACAACCACCGTGCCTGCTATTATGTCAAGCATTTTGTAGCTTTTTCTTGTCCTGTAGGAAAGAACTGCAGTCACAATAAGGATGGCTGCAGCCGGGAATGTCACAAATGATGACGCAATTGTTACAAGCAATGGAAGAGCCCCAAAAACCACTCCGTTTATTATTATGTTTCCAACCGGCGTGAAGACAAGCGAGAATAGCAGGAATATATCCACTATTACTGAATATACCGCATATGAAAGCATGAACCCCCTCTTTTTCAGCAGATTCAGGGAACCAAGTGAAAGCATCTGCACAAGAACAGCCACCGCGAAGAGATATGTTCCCATAAGGACCGGCATATATATTGAAAATGAGAACACAACTTCCAGCAAGACCGCAAAAGCAAAAAGCCACATTCCCGCCGACCAGTACAGGAAAGACCTGTTTTTGCCTCCGACGTAGTTTTTAGTGAGAAGGAATGCCAGTACTGCACTCGCCATGAATATAAACAATGTTGAACCTAGAACCAGACTTTCTACCATATTATTTTCCTTTCCGTTAATTAAAACGAAGTTTTGCAAGTTATATAAGGAGTCATGAACACTTAGGTGCATAAGTGATCATTCTTGCGCACAAATGAGTCACATCAAACCTATAGATCATTTATTAAACTATTAACAATGTGTATGAAGGTTAAAGAGCATGAGCAGGCTGAATGTTTCCCTGAGTAATGAAACTGCCAAGGATCTGGAAAATGCGGCACGGAGACAGGGCAAGACTGTCAGTTCGATTGTAGGAGAAGCGTCCAGGATGTATCTTGAGATGGAATCTTCCGGAATTAGTGTTGAACTGATAAGAAAAACATTCCTGATGGTCAATGTTCTCAAGGCGACTGACGCAGTTCCAGTTCCATCAATTCTGCTTGATTCAATAATCAAACTGGCCCTCAAAGCCTCGGAGGCTGAAACCCTGGACAAATGGTTTGAGCGTGGTGAAGTTGTGGGGAGCATTATAAAGCAGTATGCACCTGACATAGATGCCCTGAAGGATGACATTGACAATATGTCTGAATTTCTTCCTTCCAATATGCTCCAGATAAAAAAGAGCCATTCTGACGTTGAGATCATGCTCTCGGGTGCGGGCTACAGCAAGGAGGCAGCAAAATGCACATGCTCTGGCATAAAGGGATTCCTCAAATCTTATGGCATAAAGGTCCAGAATGGGGATTCCACTGAGGGTTTTGTCCGCGTCAGGGGCGTCATAGAACACTCTGATCCATAAAATAACAAAATCCTTATAACCACTGCCAAGAATAAATAATATTGCGCACATAAAGAATTATGGAAAAAGACAGGGAACTATTTCTTTATATGGCTTCATTGATTCATAACGGCACCTACAACTATGGCATAAGATGGAAGGATTTCTATGCCGCATTTTCAGGAATTTCATCCTCTGATCCAAGGGCAATATGCAATGATCTGGTGAATGAAGGATATGTTGAATCATCCGGCGACAATGATCCATTCATGATAATATCCAGGATTGGAATTGAGGCCTCAGATTCAACTGTTGAAACCCTTTTCCTGGGCATAAGGAAAGATGCCGCTTCATACAATCTTGCAATATGCTACAGCATTGAGCCAAGCCTTGTTAAATCCATATTCTCGGCGGCTTATTACGGTTCATATGCAGTCAGGGAGTCCCCGGTTGCAAAGACCTTCGTGCCAATATGCACATCCGATGAATTCCAGAAAGACCCGCGAGTAGCAAAAATAGTCAAGGATTCCATATCTGGCTGGAACAGGGATTTATCAGCCATAACCCCATTGATCCAGAAACGGTGGTTTTCCGATTTGCTCTTCATGCTTAAGAATGGAAAGTATGGGAATGGAGGTTTCAATTATATAGAAAATATGGAAACTGCCGAACGTGATGAGTTCATAGGGGGAACAGTTTCCATAATAGACAATGGCCTCCTTGTGACGCTTATCCTCGGCTTTGGAAAAATGCTTTCCAGGAAAGATGTGGAGAAATCCATGGATGCTTATTCAAACAGAACCAGGAAAAAGGACAGAGTTTCCAGAGTCTACTCATACCTGAGCATAGGAAATGACATAATGGTGGGGCTTGAGTTCCTCATTGGAAGTTTTGAATTCCTTCCGCGGGCAAATGAACTCCTGGGCGTGTATCTCTTTATTGCTGGAAGTTCCCAGCTGCTCATAAGACCCTTGATTGAGATATCAAAGAGAATCCATATCTACAGGATTAACCGAACAAAGATAGAGCTTGAATGAGATTAATGGAGATATCAGCGTTCCTCGAATTTCATCATCCTTCCGTCACCGTATGTCCTGAAATAGTACTTGAATTGGTTGTTGCCGGAATAGGCTGTGCATTCCCTGCCTGAACTGTAGTTACCATGAAGTTCCACCCTGTCTATGACATTCCATCCAGTTCTTTTCTTGACCTCGTCCACCATGTTCTGGAATATGTCGGCGCATATGTTGCAGCAGAAGAACATATCTTCGCCCTGGATATCCCTGTGGTATTCACCCCATGTTGCATTGCAAAGCCCGCATCCTTCCTCATTGTTTGTTTTCAATCATTTCACCTCTTTCCAGTCTTGCTTCCAGATAATCAGAGAATGCATTTGCAGAAAGAAGATATGATCCCTGTACATCCTCCAGATTTTCAGGTGTGCAGTATTTTTCAATGATATCCAGCGCCACATAGGAATGGGAAACATCCGCCTCATACCCTTCTTTCAGGAATGCCCTGACCTCTGCCGTTGCCTTACCCCCTGAAAGAATTTCCGGGTTGAAGTATGGATATTTTGCCCCGTATCTTCCAAGGTCCCTGTTTGCCACAAGCTCCAGTGAGTGCATTGCAGCCATAGTCTCTATCCAGGTTCGTTCTGATGCTATCCTGTTCCATGTGTGGACAGCTCTTAAAGTGGCCGGAAGCGGAGTGGATTGGAGAATGGATTTCCTGTCAAGGCCAAGAGATTCGCCCATCTCTATGAGCAGTTCATGGTGAGATGGTTCATCCTTCCCGTATCCATGCAGCTCGGTCATGATGTTTTCAAGCTCATAGTCCTGAACATCATCAAAATCAGTTTTTGCAATCACATAGGAACATGATTTAATCCACTGCTTCAGGAAATGGTGATGCTCAATAGCATATCCTCTCAGGACATTCTCGTCATATGACTGCATGGCAAGTATGAATGGATGAGGATTAGGGCCCCTGAAATGATCAACAAAATTCTTTATTATCCAGTCCTTTATGCCTTTTCCATTCATGGAGTAATATTCGGAAAGCATGCCGGACAACATCTCCTGATCCATTCTTGTCCGTGTTATATTCCTGTTCAACCATGAGACGTGGGGTGCGTCACTCTTTCCGGCTGAAGTGAGAAAATGGGTTGCAAGTTCGCCATAATTTCCCCTGCTGAATCTGGTTCCACATACGGCACAGTCCACCATGATTTATGCATGCATGATTGCTATTAATCCGTTTTGGAGTTCCCATACCAGTTTATAACAGGGATACTGCCCCTATTCAATGTCCGGGGATTGATATGGTTGTTATATGCAATGGCAGCAGGAAAAGTGCAGATATTACGAAGTAGATAATCACAAGGAGTATCCATGCTACTATTGCAATAAGGAAGCCGTTAACCCATCCTGTTCTGACCATGCTCTTTACAACATATATCATGCCCAGCAGACCCACAATAAAACCGATGATAGGGGTAAATATGCTGAAAATAAGGAAAAGGATTGCAAATGCAATTATTGAGAAGAGTGCAATTACCATGCCCCTTCCAACCGATATTTTTTTGCTGATTACTGCGGAGGTTGCAATTTTTATAACAAAACCATCTATAACCCATGATATCAGGAGTGTTAAAAGAAGCCCAAGTACCAGCGCAATAGAGTCCAGAAAATACGTAATCACTGATATGGATTGGCAACAGGGTATTTGAATTTTACATTAATATTTGCAATAGTTTGTGTCTGTCTACCTCTACGGAAGAATTATGGGCAAAATATGATCAATGGAGGAGGAAGTATACCAGTACAATTATCCCTACCGCTATTATGCCTATACCTATGAAATACGGCCCGTAATTCTTTTTTCGTGGAGATAACCCGAATTCTGAATAGTCGTTCATGCTGGAATACCCATAATCAGTATTGTCCCTGTCTGCGGCACTGGTTCCATCGGATGTTGTTGCCGTTCCACCGTTCCGGTTCTGCCTGTTCCTTCCAAGACTGATGAATGGAAAAAAGAAGAAGAATGGCACGAAATCAACAAAGCCTGACTGTGAAGGGAAAAACCTTGGTATTACCACATAAATTGACAGCATTGCCACAAGGTATATTCCCCAGAATACAATGATGTATGATCTTCTCCTCAACCCAACCCACAGTGAATTTTGATTAGCGTATTATTCTTTGCGCATGCCGGGAAAGCCATATTAATTAACCATGTAAGGCTATTTGTCACAATGGATGTATTTAACAAATTCACGGGAAACCTGGCAAGGACATATGAGACTTCCGACAGGACT
>JAKBSB010000050.1 GCA_021845155.1 Thermoplasmata archaeon | reverse complement strand
CTATCCCCCTTTTCATTACAGTGGCAATGATAGATTGCGAGGATTTTGGAGAAATACAGATATACACCAAGAGTGGGGTTAGGAGAACTATTGATCATGAAACCACTGTAAATTTATGCCGAAAAGCACAGGAAGAAGGAGTAGGAATAGACGAGATCATAAAGAGAGATATTGAGCCAGATCTTAAGACACTGAGATTCGTTTGATTAAACAGTTACGATATTATAAAAATTGAAAAAAATATAATAATTAATTGGAAGCCTCATAGACTATAAGTGTGCCGTTCCTATTTATCAGAGAATTGTTTACCGCAACTTCGTATAGGTTGTATACACTAACCATATGACCATTAACTTCCTGATAACTTTTTACTGTCTTCTGTGTTCTAGCATGATTATATGAAAGGGATGTCAACTCACTTTTGCTATTTATTACACCAACAAAAGTTCCATTTCCTGATACGGTAGTGCTGTTGCTAGTGAGCGTTGTAGTCGAGGTGATGTTACCAGAAATATCTGACACAGTATTCTGAATTTGCTGGATATCACGAATCTGGGTAACATTGAAACCAACCGCTATACCTACAAGTGAACCTGTTTTATTGTAAAGATATTGTTCAAATGATGTACCATAGATAGCATAATGTTCAATCTTTGAAACTTGCATAGTAATTTCTCCAGTCGGAACACCATCGGAATTATGGATGTAGTATTTGTTTGTCAGAACCTGAACAATAGTTTCCTGTAGTGCAAATGATTCAAAAGTATAATATCCAGTACCAAACTGTGTTGTTTTTATAATATTGAAAGATGGGTCGTATTCTGATGCATTTGCAATAAAATCCACATTTTTCTGATATTGGGAGATCACTGTCAGACCATTTTGTATGCTTAATCCGTAGGCCGTTAAATTCTCCAAAACCACGTTTGAATCATTGAGATAGGCAGCACTAGATGGAATGCTCTTAGTTGTTTCGTTAGTGAGAGGACTCTGAGTGTAATTATTATCATACTGGAAACTTGTGGTTAACAGGGAGGATGAAGTAATCTGATTTGACGTTGTAATCATAAAATTAAGTGCTGATCTGATCCAGAGATTCTCGTCGTTAATCACTTCCACAGATATCTTTTGCTTGCCATGAAGTAATCCCAGGTAAGGAGTAAGATTGATCTCGTGTGGTGGGTAAAGCTCAGCGCCTATTCCGAGTATGGGTTGCCATAGAAAGAGATCTCCACCCCCAGTTTGAACATTTGGATAAGGTTGAACAGTTCCTATAAGGACGTCCCCAATAAATATTCTGAATTCCCTGAATGGAGGCTGCAACGTGTACCAAAATTCGTCATTGCCGTTCTGTTGTTCGTAGAGGTTAAGATAAGCCGAGGTTATATTATCCGGGAATGACACATTAGTAGTCCTTGTCACGTTGTATGGTATTGGAACATTATTTGGAAATGCGTTTGCCGGAGTTGGAAAACTTATATCTGTAAAAGCGGGAATAATATTATTTGGCTCATTGGGCATAGGGCCTATGTAGAACGTAAACCACGTACTGAGTCTTGACGAATATCCCGGGTTAAATTGCGGGCTAGTCGTAAGGACTGAAGCTACTCCCTGTAAAATGCTATAATACTGAGTAACTGAAAGTGTTACAGACGTGTTTTCATCTTCAAGTGTGTTGCCCGCAAGGATTTCAACGTTATTAACCTGCACGGCAAAACTGTCATCAAACGGATTTGATATAAACTGGTCAAAGAAGGTAACTGTTATGTTGCTGTATGATCCTGATGGGAAACATACATTGTTGTTTATAATCGTGGAGGTAGTGTTGTGGGATACGAAAGCTGCATAAGTCGGAACAACAACTATTGCATTGCTTGGAACGATAATTGATGGACCATATGGAACCATTAGAATATTTAAGGGTTCATAATCCCCACCATTTGCTATCATTCCAAGATCATTAAACGGCAGAATACCATTGAAATTATACCAGTAGTTCCCACCCTGGTCTGTGCTGTTGACTATGGATCCGGTTAATTGATATCCATTTACAATGAGAATATTAGAAGATGGCTGTACCGATACATTCCATGTGTCTAGATAGAAAGCTGGGTTACCGTTGTATATACTAAAGTCCGGGCTATATGCAGGGACAGTTGTTGTGAAGTTGTTGTTATATATCAAATCTCCAGAACTGTACATTGATAGTGCAAGAGGAACACCGTAAAGCGAAACGTTGGCCATTGCTGAAGAATTTAGCAGATCAGGTGCAACATTTGTAAATGTATTCCCCCATATTGTATTGTTTGTTCCGTTATAAACAAGCATCGAACTATCCATAGTCTGGAAAGTGTTGGATCCTACGAGATCATTGGAAGAGTTCCACAACATTACGTTTGCATAGGGGAAACCTGCGCCATAAGGACTGAACCAGCCAGTTATAAGGGATGAATCCCAGAGAGATATGTTTGATGTATTATAGAGCCAGTATCCCATATAGTTGGTGGTTGGTAAGTTGAAGAAACTCAGGAATGCGTCCGTATATTGGGGCATCTGGAAACTGAAATCCGGCATGTTGTTCATTTCAAAATATGCGTTGGTATCCCTTATCATAACACCTTCAAATACTGGAAAGAGGAAATCATTAACTTCCCCAAATAACGGGCCGATACCTGGGAATCCGGCATTTTCAGCTATGTATGGATTAGTTTGTGTTCCTGAACCGGATGACGATATATTTGCCAGTTGCGCATTGTTCATGGCGAATAGCGGAGTGTACACCCCGTCATATACGTCTCTCTTCAGATGTATCTGCGCAAAATTCTGCATATTATCATTCTGAAGTGAAGTATGGCCTAAGCCGAAGTAACCGCTTAGAGAAGCGGTAGTAGGACTGTAGTAGCTCAGCATGTACTCAGCAGTATACTGCCCAGCAGGGAGCCAGAAATTGTATGATCCTCCAGCAGTAAGTGGAGACCAACCAGCTGTGTTCGGGTTTACATAGCTGCCGGTGTCAACAAACATGAACGCGTTTGACGGTGAAACAGTCCCGGTGAAGTGCTCCATCACGTTCGTATTTGATACCCCCCACATTCCGTAAAGGAGAGATGGACCAGCGGTTAGAATAGCCTGATCCTGGGAATTCCATGCAACGGCTACGCCCTCAGATGTTTCCCCAGTATCGGTACCAAAGTCATAAGCAGACGGTACATTCAGGTATTCCCCCCTGGACGAAGGTCCATGTGAATGAGGCATCGGACCAGGTCCGGGTGGTGTTGGTGGGGTTCCTGGTCCACCGAGGCCCTGCCCTGGCATAGCCGAAACCTGTGAAGCGGGACTCATTCCAGGACCAAGAGGTCCCGGAGGAGATGGGGGCGAAGGCGGAGCTGGTGGAGATGGCATCTGTGGCGTTGTTGACAGATACTTCAAAGACATTGTTGAATTCATAGTGTATATGGAATTTGTACTTCCACCACCCGGTCCACCTATCATAAGCTCTGCATCATAGAGCAGTCCTTCGGGGTTCAGTTTGTTTCCATTAACTTCAAAATACGCTGGCTTGGCTGAATATCCAGGTGGCATACCATAAGTGGAGTTGAACATTACCCTGTCGTAAGTTCCGTTCATGGAAAGAGACGGAATTGAATAGTTGAAATAAACAGTATCCATTCCATCAAGAACTGTCGTATTGAGGAAAAGCTGCACTGTGAATGGATAATTCAGTGTAACAGTTGGACCCAGAGCAATATGGACACCAGAATAAGGAATTACCTGTCCAGTCGAATTATATATGGTATTGGAGGTCATGACAGCCGTCGGGCTAGAGAAATTCCATATGTTATCCTCGAAAGTCAGCTGGTGCGTTCTTGTGGAGTAGACAATTACGTTCTGTGTCCAGTATACGAACTTTGATTTGCCAAGTATTGTAGTATGGGCAAGGATTGTATTCATCTGTACTGTGACAGAATATGGGCCGTCGTTGCCAAGATTGAATGCTGAAAGGTTGTTAACAGTCCATACTCCCTCGAAACTTGAGGTTCTCATGACTGTTCCAACAATATTTCCACCACGGTTAACGAGCCCGAAATCCCCAATGCCCATTGGGGCAGGTGCCTGATCGTATAGAGGTTCAACATGGTTATTCTGTAAAGTAGGAAGAAAATTCACATTTGGTATGAAGAGATTCTTTGTGAGATTTTTATCCTTGAGTGCACTGTTTACAACCGATGCCAGACCAGGATTATTATTGCCTGACACTGTTTTGCTTGCCGCACTTGAAGGCACAGCCGAAGATAACCCGCTTGATGCCGTCGAGTTCGTATTTGTTGTATTCCCGGAGGCATAAAAAAGTCCAAGTGTCGATAAAACCATCACCAATGTCACAAACGTTACCAGAAACAGTTTGAATTTATTTCCTAGCATAATATCCAAAAAAATATACTTCTTCCTGATTAATAACTTTTTTGTAATAGAAATGGTAACTATTAATATATTTTCATATCTACGATGTTATGTTTAAAACCAATAAAATAAACGCCTGGAAATTATGCGTAAAGGGAACAAGAAACGAATATCAATTAAATGTATACGACATCTGTTCTATTTTTTACTTTTGAATTGAAGAAGCTCAGAAATATAACCAGAACTTGTCCTGCCATAGATCGTATTCCTCTTTGAGCTCTTTTATGTCTACTTTCCTGAAATTGCCGGAAGACTGCTTTTCCCTGTATTCCCTCATCAGGTCATTGAGTTCGAGTTTTGAAAGTTTGTCAAAATGTTCCCTTATCTTCTTCTCAATTCCAGGATGAAGCTTTCCAACTTTTTTCCCTGTGTAAAGCACCTTGAAGAATTTGTTTTCACCAAGAGTTACATGGAATATTCTCCAGTCTACCTCGAATTCATTTTCCATGTCGTTTCCAGTTATATTTGCTAAAGCCAGAACAGTTTCCTGTCCTTCCCTGTCATTCTTAAGCTGAAATGATATCTCAAGTCCCTTCTCCATTAACAGTTCACCAATCCTGCTGTACTTTGAGATCCTTTCATCAGTAAATAAGGTTCTCATATTCCTTGGATGATTTATCCACCTCTCTGATCCTGCTGGATTCCAGAGGAACCAAAATACTTCTATCTCATATCTGTATCATATATCATGGAATACAAGAAACTTGGAAACACGGGAACACTTGTAAGCGAACTCTGCCTTGGCACCATGACCTTCGGCGGCCAGACAAATGAATCAGATGCCAGAAAGATAATGGACAGATATGTTGAGGAGGGAGGAATGTTTTTTGATACAGCCAACGTATATACAGGTGGAAAATCAGAGGAAATTCTGGGGAACTGGCTTCATGATCATGACAGGGATGACTATGTGGTGGCGACAAAAGTAAGATTCCAGAGCGGAAAATCGAAAAATTCCCTGGGCCTAGGAAGGAAACATATTATAAAATCAGTGGAAGAGAGCCTAAGAAGGCTAAAAACTGGTTATATTGATCTTCTCCAGGTTCATACCTGGGACCCACTTACTCCACTGGAAGAAACTCTTGATACACTTACCGGACTTGTTGAAAAAGGACTCGTCAGGTATATAGGGGCAAGCAACTTCAGGGCATGGCAGTTTGAAAAAGCCCTTGGGGTAAGCAGGGAGCATGATTTGGAAAATTTCGTAAGCATTCAGCCCCAGTACAATCTTCTTTCCAGGTCAACAGAAAATGAGATAATACCCATGGCACTTCATGAGAACATAGCAGTATTCCCATGGAGTCCATTGAAAAGTGGGATCCTGAGCGGGAAATACTCAAAGGAAATGAATGCCCCACCCGAAGGGACCAGGCTGGGTGATTCGTATAAATCCGGAGTTAAAACTTCATGGGAACTGAACAACAATGAATACACCTGGAATGTTGTCAACGCCCTTACAAAAGTGGCAAAGAAAGTTGGGAGAACGAATTCTCAGGTTGCCCTGAACTGGCTGCTTTCCAGAAAAGGTGTGACTTCACCAATAATTGGAGTGAGAACCATCGATCATCTGAATGACAACCTGGGTTGCCTTGGCTGGAAATTGAATAAAGAAGAGATGAAACAACTGAACGATGCCAGCCGCATGCATGTTACTTACCCCTATGATCTCTGGGCTGAAAACCAGCAGAGAAGGCAGAGGCTTGATAACCTGGATGAACTGGATTGAGCGAAAAACCCCGTATTTTTTTCACAATCGGGTAGCAGGCAATACCTTGAGAAATAGCGAAATTTATTTCATGCACAGGTCATTATCTTATTATATACATCAATACATATAGATGCACCAGGAAATATTCAGAGTGATGCTATTTGGTTAAACGAATAACGGATGATGAAAAGAGAAGGATACTTGAAAGCTTCAGGTCCGGAATCAGGAAGTCTGAAATTTCTAAAAAATTCGAGGTTTCAATTTCAACTGTAAACAGGATAATCAATAATTTTCAGGACAAGCCTGTCCAGAGGGACAAAATAGAAGATATTCTGGAACGGTCAGGCATGGATGAAAAACCACTTGTCCAGCCCAAAATATCTGGGGATGCGCCAAATGATTCCAGAAGAGGTGAAACCACTCCAGGAATTAATTCTGAAATTATGGAAATGGCGAAGAACCTGTCTGATCTTAACCTTAACATAGAGCAGGTAAAGTCCATAATCGATACAGCAAGAAGAATTAAAAAAATCGGAAAAAACATTGAGCGGGCAAGCAGTGAAATATCTATTTCAGTTCCAGAGGAGAATGATTTCACTGCAGTAAACGAATTCATAGAGTATTACAACCGCAGGCAGGAGATGCAGTCCCAGTTTGAAGCCGTCAAATCTGAAAAGGAAAGGCATGAGAAAATAAGGAATGACCTCGTAGATGAAATAATTGACCTTGAGTCAAAACTCAGTTCTTTGGCCATAAAGATCGGCAAATCTGAACAGACAATAAGAAGGATGGGTTATCTGCTTGGAGATGCGGAAAACAAGGGCAAGATACTTCAGCTGAAGCTGGAGGGCATGACCGAGACTGCTGCCATATCAAAGGCATTTGACGACATAATCAGGAACGACCGCATATCGTACGGAAGTATATCTCTTCTGAACCGTTTGCCCATATTCAAGGATCTTACGGAAGAAGATGCAAGGAAGAAGATTTTGCAGATGCTGGACAATTTCCTGCTGAACCATGATGAGGATTCCAACATTACAGGAAAACGCCTTCCAAAAGAGGAACTGCTCAAGCTGAGGGAAGATTCCTACCTTCTGTCCGATTTGATTAAGGAATTCGAAAATATTGCTGAACAGAAGGATTCCATCATTACCTACATGCAGGCCCAGAACATATTCACAATACTTGCCGAGAAGCTATCGCAGTTCAGGGAGGCAAAGATTGATCCCACCGAAGTCATTGTGACAGTTGAAACCATTGGTGACCGGCTGAAAATAATGGATGGCAAGCCTGTGGGTTTAAAGGAGTAAAAATCAGCCGGAAGGTGTTTTTTACAGATACTTTCTTATTCTCATGATCTTTATTTCGAAGTTGCCCATAATGGAATGAACGCCTTCACCAAATTTAAGGATAAGCCCTTTCTGGTCGCTCACCATCACTGTTATACCGGCCTTTGCTGTAATCCTTGAAATGAAATGCATGGTCTTCATCTTTTTCATGGAATGCGGGATGGTTTCCGAGAGTTTCTTTGCCTCGTCGCTGTTTTCAACCAGTATATCAACTGCACCATGATCCAGTTTAACTTTTGCCAGTTCCTCATCATTAAATTTTATTGATACTGAGCCTGAGTTCAAAAGATTGGAAGAAAAATACTTTTTTGCTTTACTGTTTTGGTTTTTCATGCACCGGCATCGCCGTTACGTCCAACTTCCCGTTTATCACCATATTTGCATTCATGCCTGGCATTTTTATGCTCATATCCGTGAAAACGAATTCCACAGAACCTTTTGCTCCTTCCAGTGCTTTCAGAAAATTTTCAATTAATGATTCCTCTTCCATATTTATAGAGTTAATGATGATATAAATAATTATTGAATTAGTTTCTTTCGGACATAAGAGAAGTATATATACTATATTGAATACATTTTAAACTACTGCACCTTTTACTATTCTATATGTTTGATCAAATGGACGATTCCGGGATCAGGAAAGTACACCTTAGAATAACCGCCCTTTCATCGGGGGGGAGTTTTCTGGACGGTTACGATATCTCTATAATTTCAGTAGCGATTTTGATTCTTCAGTCT
>JAKBSB010000049.1 GCA_021845155.1 Thermoplasmata archaeon | reverse complement strand
GTAGCGTAAACCTTCTCTCACTGAGTGAAGCTTCAGAGCTGATAGACACGCTTACCAAGCTGAAAGGAACAGATTCCGGAGGTTCGGAGGGAAATGCAGCTACAAAGAAGCAGATCAGTTTCATAAGGAATCTACAGAAGAACGACAAGGGACTGGTAAAGACGACAAAATACCTTAAAGAGGTAAGGAAGGGAAGTATAGAGGAGCTGACCAGCAGGGAAGCGAGCTCCCTTATAGACCGGCTGAAAAGCCAGTAGTTATTTTGCTTGCCTCATGAACGGGAAAGCCTGTCCCCTATACTGCTGAAATGCCCTCCATGGAAAACAAGGGGCTTTTTTTCATCGTCATAATATCCTGTGAGTACCTCCCCGATGAATGCAGCATGATCTCCCACCTTGAATTCATCAACTACCCTGCATTCGAAGTTGGAAATAGATCCCTCAATCAGAGGTGCCCTGATGTATTTTGCCCCGAAAGTCCTGAATTCCGCCATTCCAAATTTATCATGATCCCTGACTGAATAGTTGCCTGCAATATGTGCTAGGTGGCCCTGTTGATCAGAGCAGTAACTTAATCCATATTCTCCGGAATTCTTTATGATATCATAGGTTCCTCTCTGGTATCCCACGAACACCGCCATCAGGAAAGGATCAATGGAGACCCGTATTGACCATTCGGCTGACATTACATTTGCCTGTTCACCATAAACAGAGGTGACCAGGGCTACGGTTGTTGTGAAGAATGACTGTGATTCCTCAATGTCCTCGACTCTCATCAGAGCTGAATTACAGCTGTTTCATAAATATTGCCCAATAATGGCATTTAAAGCCGGAAATGGAAAAAGGATTATTTCATATGCCTGATTATGGGCGTGCAAAAATTATCAGGCCTGCAGTCCCAGTGGTTTTCACTGGTACTGGGAACACTTTCGATCTCCCTTGCCCTCTATGTCATTTCTCTCGCCTTCAGTATACACTTCCTGTTTGCAATGGGCAAGTACGTGTTCATTGCGGTACTTGCACTATTCTGGATCATATTTATCCTGTGGATTTACAGGTACATTTCGGATCCATCCAGTTTCAGAAGTGATCTTTCAAAACCGGAATCAATAAGCTTTGCTGCCCTTCCGGGGGTCCTTTATTACGCAGGTGCCTTTTTCTATATAACCTATTTTGCACCTGGCGGGAACACGATTGAAATTATACTCTACCTTTACTTCATCGTTTATTTCTTCATACTGAGCCTGAACATACTTCTAAATTATATGGTTTTCAGCGGAAAGATAAAAATTGAGAACATAAATTATGCCCTCCTGATACCATCGATAGTAATGGGAGCCAGCGTGATACTTACATCGGTACTGATACCGGGAACTTACTTTGCTGGAAACACTGGACTTCTCACTGCCATATATGGAACCACACTGTTTGGATTCGCGATATCTGTTTTTCAGTTCATTTTTTACGGGTCTGCGGTCTTTGTCTCATTCATGATGGGAAAGAAAGAATCATATGCCATGCCAACCACAATGCTGCCCCTTGGTGCAGTCAGCATGTTTGTCATAAACCTAGCCCTTATCCCGACCTTTAATTCATTGAAAATTTTCTATTTTCCTGAATCTGTTGCGGAAACACTTTCAATGGCACTCTGGGGGGTTGAAGTCTTATATTTTCTGGTTGGCTCGTCCGTGCTTTTTTCAGGAATAAGGAGGAGAAGGTCCCTGTCAGTATGGGCTTTTGTATTCCCTGTGGGTATTTCGATTTTTTCTGATTTCCTCCTGTGGGATTCTCTCGGATATTATTTTTTCAAGATAGTGATTGTTGCAATATCAGCAATAATGCTTTTTTATTATGTTTACGCCCTGTCGGTCACAATGATGATATTTACCGAAAGAGCTTCCACGAGTTGATTCGGCAGTGAGAATGTCTTCCCGTAAATTTCCTTTTGAGATCAGTTTTCAGATTTTTCCAGGAACATAATTTGTTACCAGAATTTCGACCGTTCCACTTCTCCCTTTCGCATCCCTGTTTATGAACCTGTTTGCATCAACTTTCTTAATTGTGAATTCACTGTAAAGTTCCATTACAGAAGGCGAGAATGAATTGCTTACCATGAACATGGCTCCCAGATTATCCAGCTTCCTGCACATGTCTCTCAACCTCCCCTGATCGTACGGAGTAAAACCGACTTTTGTGTAAGATGTAAAACTGGAAGTTCTGGAAATCGGTTCATAGGGTGGATCGAGATACACGAAGTCCCCGGTCTCAACCTCTGGGAGGATTGTCTCGAAATCACTGCACTTGATTTCAACATCTTGAAGCATCTCTGAGAAACCCCTTATTTCTGATGCATCCGGTAAAGATGGATTGCTGTATTTTCCAAATGGGACATTGAACTCTCCTTTGCTGTTCACCCTCCAGAGCCCGTTAAAACAGTGTCTGTTGAGATAGAGGAAAAGGGCTGCCCTCTCAGTCTTGTTATCTTCAGTGCCTCTTATTGCATTGAACCTCTTTCTTGCAGAAAGATAGGACTCCCTTTCATTTATGAACTGAATTGATTTCAGCTCTTTTATCAGGTCCTCAATGTTATCCCTGACCTCAATGTAAAGATTGACAAGCTCCGGGTTTGTATCTCCTATGGCGGCCTTCCCAATCCTTCCCATATTACTCAATGCAACGATCATGGCTGATCCTCCTGCAAATGGCTCAAAATACCTGTTCCATTGCCCAGGCAGGTCCATTAGCATCCGGGAAAGCAACTGTCGTTTTCCACCAGCCCATTTGACTATTGGTTTTATTTTTCGAATGCCAATATCAGTTTTGCCAGGCTCTACCATATATCACCTGATCTTCCGTGTTGATCACAATCGCCATTACGCCACTCATATTTCTGTGAATTTTCCAGGATTTCCATTACAACCGATCCTTCTTCCATGTTATCGGTAAATATCGAATGTGAAACTATTCCGGTTCTCTGGAATTCCCTGTGCAGATCATCGATTCGTGTTCCCATGGGATAATCTCTTTTTCTATCCCTAATTTTCAGTGTTTCCAGACCGGCCATTAACACAATGTAGTATACCCTGAGATCATTTATGCTAATTTTCTCGATGATTTTTCCAACCTGTTCCGGCATCACTATCCAGTCCAGAACCACATCAAAGCCACCTGAAAGAAAATTCATGGAAAGATCTGCAAGATTCTGGAAAGCCAGGTCCACCTGCTTTTCACTTTTCCATGGATGTTCAATGCCATTCTTCACCATGTGGTAGATCACATCACCCTCAAGAAGAGCGCATTTTTCCAGGCTTTCAGCTATTTTTTTTGATACAGTTGATTTGCCCGCTGCAGGGGGACCGGTTATTATGAATAGTCTCATTCTATAGCCTTTAAAAATGGATTATTTTACTGGTGAAAGCCATCCTGAGTATTTCTTCTCTTTTCCCCTTACAATCCTGTCATACATACTGGAAACAGACTGGGTTATTTTTCCGGGTTTTCCATCCCCGACCACAAGCCCGTCAATGTTTACAACAGGTGTCACTTCTGCGGCTGTCCCGGCAAGAAACACCTCGTCAGCTGTGTATAGCTCATCCCTGTGAAGTTTTCTTTCAATGAGGCTGTAGCCCATGTCTCTTGAGACCTCTATTATTGATTCTCTTGTTATCCCCAGCAGGATGTCGGAATCTTTTCCCGGAGTGATAACAGTTCCGTCTTTCACAATAAATATGTTCTCCCCGGTTCCTTCTGCGACATAACCTCCTTCCGAGAGGAGGATAGCTTCATCAAATCCCGAAGCAGAAGCTTCATTCGCGGCAATTATGGAATTCAGGTAGTTTCCGCTGGCCTTTGCCTGAATGGGTAGAATGCTGGAGTTTATCCTGCGCCATGAAGATATCTTGCATCTTATCCCGTCCATTTTCCTGGAACCGAATATGCTGTCATATGGAATTACGGAAACTGTAGTTGATATCTTCTTCCTGCCGATACCGAGACTGATTGCATCATCGTCCACAAACGCAAATGGGCGTATGTAGCATGATCTTGCGTTGTTTGCCTTTACAGTTTCCACAATTGCCCTGCTGATCTCGCCTGCATCATAACCCAGATTCAAACCATACATCTTTGCGGTCATCAGGAATCTAGCAACATGTTCCTTCAACCTGAAAATATTTGAAATACCTTCTCCCTCATATGCCCTGATTCCTTCAAAAATGCCTGAACCGTACTGGAGGGAATGAGTCAGCACTGGCACCAGCGCTTCACCTGACGGGATCATTTTACCATTGAACCATACCATGCTTTCTTTTGCACCTGAACCGTTTTTCTGCATGAACTATGAGCAGTAACTGACTTTTATAAGTTTCCCAGTGGAATTTGAAGTTAGGAACAATCCTTCTTTTTTAAGTGTTCACTTGAAACACCATATATATTTTAGAATATTGCAATAAAAATAATTACAAATTTATGATATATTGTGAAAAATATTGACGAACATTTATATAGATGACCGTGTTAAATTCTAACAATGGTAACTGAAGAGGAGAAAAGACCGACTCTTGTCAAAACTTCAACCAAAAAGACCAATGTAAGATGGGTAATACCCGTGATGCTTTTTATAGCCATAACTTTCAACTATGCTGATAGGGAGATATGGACATTAACTGCACCCGCATTTTCATATGCATTCGGGTGGACCTCGTCTATTGGGGCATATGGTGCAAAAGGAGCTGCCGGTGGTACTGGGCTTGCAAATTATTCACTGATACTCTTCGCTTGGTCCCTTGCATATGCCATATTCAACTTCCCGGGTGGTTCAATAGTGGATAAGCTGGGCCTGAGAAAGGCAATGGCCATATTCTACGCAGTATGGTCAGTTTTTACTATACTTACCGCTGCCACATTCAACTTCCTTTCAATGCTTGTGGTAAGAGTATTCATGGGAGCTGGCGAAGGCCCTGTTTGGCCTGTAAATGCAAAATCGGCAAAGAACTGGACCAACAGGTTTGATGAATCAAAGGCATACACATGGGCAGGTGCGGGTCAGGCAGTAGGCCCAGTTGTTGCTGCAACTCTCGGAGTCCTGATCTACCACTTTTTCGGATGGCCTGGTCCATTCATATTCTTTGGTGCCCTGGGTCTCCTGTTTGCCGCCATATGGTATTATTATGTCCGCGATACACCGGATCTCCATAAGGGTGTCAACGCTGAAGAACTGGCTTTCATAAACGAGGGAAAGACAGATGCTGAGAAATCCACAAAGAAGCTTCCTGCAAAGCTAGTCTGGAAAAACACTCTGAAGATGATTTTCGGGACACAGGCTGGAATCGGGACACTTCTCATATTCCTGTCATTTGGATACATACTTTACACCTTCCTCTACTGGCTCCCGTCACTCATGTTCATACAGTTTGCCCATTCAGTTACTACAAGCGGTATTTACACTGCTGCCGTTGATACGGGGCTTATTGTGGGTTTCCTTGGTTCCGGGCCGCTCAATGACGGTCTGCTGAGAAAGTTCACAAAGGTTAACGCAAGAAGAATTGGATCGCTTCTTCCCATGAGCCTTATGATACTCATGGTTGGTCTTTCATATTTCACGGGAACTGCCAAAGAACTTGTTCCAACTGCCCTTCTGCTTGCAACAGGGGCAGGCCTAATGAACCTGACAGTGGGATCATGGGCTGTCAACGCAATTGATCTTGCACCAAGAGGGACAGCAGGAACAGTTTACGGTTTCTATAACGGAGCTTTGAACCTGGTTGGAGCATTCAACTCCATAATAGAGGGTGTACTCTTCATAAAATATGGCCCGGTTGTTGGATTTACAAGCTCGGTAATATTTATGGCACTGTTCATCGGAGGATATGTTGGTCTTATAAGAAAGAACACATGGGACAGGGCAATGAAGCTGAGGGATGAACTTGTAACGGCCTCTGAGGGAATAACAGAGTGATTTGAATGAAACTTACATCCAGACAGGTTGCCGGCCTCATTGACCACAGCTCGCTGAAAGGATATGCAACCTGGGAAAATATAAGGACACTGCTTGACGAGGCAATGGAGTTCCATACATACAGTGTCTGCATAGAGCCCATCTTTTCCTCAAAGGCGGGAGAGTATCTCAGGGAGCACAGGTCTCATGTTAAGGTGGATATCACCCTGGATTTCCCATTGGGGGCATATACTACAGAGGCAAGAGAAAAGTTGATTGACATCTATTCTGGAAGCTGTGATGAGGTTGACCTTGTTGTCCAGACAGGCTTCGTGAGATCAGGCATGTTCAGTGAAGTTGAACGTGACGTTAACTCCCTGGTAGATGCAGCCCACAGAAATGGGCTTGAGATTAAATTCATAACCGAAGATGCCTATACAAATGCAGAAGAGAAGAAGAGGCTTTATGAGATCATATGCAGGTCAAAGGCTGATTTCATAAAGACAAGCACCGGATTCGCCGATTCGGAATTTGCCAGGACACTGGGGAATCAGGCCGGGGCTGCTGTTGAAAACGTTAAGCTTATGGCAGAAACTGCGAAAAGAGTCCATTCCAATATAGGAATAAAGGTCGCCGGAGGCATAAAAAGCTACACAGAGGCAATGAATCTTCTGGAAGCGTCCGGCATGCCACCAGATCCGAAAAGATTCAGGCTCGGTGTGAGCAGGACCCGGCAGATTCTCTCTGAAGTGCAATAAATAACAGATCGTATTGTCCGGGAATTTATACCATAAAAATTTAAAAAGCGAGACCATTCCCAATGGTCAATGAAAATTATTTCTTCCTCTTCATCAAGAGAACTTTCCCTGAAAATGGCAGCAGAACTTAAGTGTGAACTTCTTGATACTGAAAGGAAAAGATTCCCGGATGGAGAGATGTATTTGCGGATACTGGGAGATTTCAGGGGCGAGGATGTTGTCGCCGTTGGAAATACCCGCAATGATGCTGAAATTATCGAGTTCCTCCTCATGATCAATGCAGCGAAGGAGAATGGTGCGGGGAAAGTAATTGCCGTTGTGCCCTATTTTGGATACGCCAGGCAGCACATGATATACAAGACCGGGGAACCCATTTCATCAAAGGTCATGCTCAGTTCAATAGAGAATTTCTGCGATTCACTTATAGTCGTGGAAATCCATGATCTTGGCACTTCAAAGTTTTCCAGGAGAGGACTGGTAAATGTCAAGATTGTAAAACCCCTGGTGGAGTACTATAAAGACAGGAAAATAGACTATGTCGTATCTCCTGACGATGGTGGCCTTGATAGAGCAAAGGAACTTGCAGATCTCCTTAAAACAAAGTCATTCAACATCGACAAAAAGAGGATAGATTCCAGGACTGTCACGATGACTGTTCCTGATATTGACGTTAAAGGGAAGAACATTGTAATCCTGGATGACATGATATCAACAGGCGGCACAATAATCAAGGCTACAGGTCTGTTGAAGAAGCGAGGTGCAGACAAAGTATATGTGTCTGCAATACATGGAATATTTGCCAATGGATCCTATGATGAGATTTCATCCATTACCCAGGATATTGTCATAACCGATACAATTTTCGGGAAATGGAGCAAGATAACTGTTGCCGGTGAAGTGGCTGAAGCTGTAAGGGGTGTAACAAATGGAGCCTGAGTTAAGAGATTGCAGGGAAGATGGACCTTTCCGGGGAAAAACCTGCCCGGTTTGCGGCAGTAGCGGCAAACTGCTTATGAATTCCAGGGAAATTGAGACCATGGGAAGGATTCTTGCGGGGATGCTGAGGCACTTCCCTGAAAACTATGGGATCAAGCTTGATGAACATGGATGGGTAAAGACCTATCTCATAGTACCTGCAATAAAAGCCCAGAGAAGATTTTTTGAATGGTTGACCCCGTACCACATAGAGGCGCTTGCCAGAACGGACCCGAAACAGAGATATGAAGTCAACGACAGGGAAGAGATCAGGGCAACTTACGGCCATACAATTCCAATAGAAATAGACGACATGTCCACTGATGGAATTCCTGATGAGCTTTATTTCCAGACAACACCGGAGGAGTATGAATTTATCAGGGAAACCGGCATAAGCCCGTCTGACAAGACATGGGTACATCTTTCAAAGGAGGTCAGGCAGGCATATGTTTCAGGCCTTTACCACATAGATTCCCCATCAATACTCGCAATAAAAACACGGGAAATGATCAAGGACAACATACCAGTTTACAGGGCAACAGATGAAGTCTTCCTGACCGGTGAGATACCTGCCAGGTATCTTGGAGAACTGAAAAATGAACGTTTTGAACTCACTCCTGAAGAGGAGGCGGAT
>JAKBSB010000048.1 GCA_021845155.1 Thermoplasmata archaeon | reverse complement strand
GACAGAGAACCGGTTCTCATTGCAAGCAATTCTGGTGGAGTGGAAATTGAAGCCGTTCCACAGAATGAAATATTCACAAAGAAAATAGATCCGCTCCTGGGATATTCTGATTTTATCGGCAGGGAGGCATCAGCATTCATGAAACTTGACCCTGATATTGCAAAACAGTTCAGATCGCTACTCGTTAATCTGTACAATGTTTTTGTTAATGAGGACTGTGAGTTAGTTGAAATAAATCCCCTGGTTATAACTGGTGAAGGAAATCTCATAGCAGCAGACGCAAAGGTAATAATGGACTCTGACTCATTTTTCAGGCATAAGGATATTGTCATAACTGACCCTGAAAAAACTCCACTCGAACTGGAGGCACAGGGAAAAGGCTATGCATTCGTGGAACTTGATGGAAAAATAGGTGTCATTGCAAATGGTGCAGGACTCACAATGGCCACTCTCGATGCTCTAACACTGCACAATGGAAAGCCAAGAAACTTCCTCGATCTGGGAGGAACGGATAATGTGGACATTGTGGTCGAGGCATTTGACCTGGTATTGAAGGCGAATCCAAGGGCCATACTGGTAAACATTTTTGGCGGGGTTACAAAATGTGACACGGTTGCCAACGGAATAGTCGCTGCAAAGAACAAGTTTGCCATTAAAAAGCCAATGGTGGTCCGGCTAAGTGGAGTTCATGAGGAAGAGGGAAGACAGATTCTGAAAGATAACGGAATAGAATCGTATCCCACAATGATGGAAGCAATTGAGAGAGTGGTAAAAGTTTCGGAGGTGCAGTAAATGTCGGTTTATGTTGATGAGAACACGAAGGTAATAGTCCAGGGAATAACCGGGCATCAGGGGTCATTCCACGCAGGTGAAATGATCAAGTTCGGCACAAAAGTTGTCGCAGGAATATCTCCAGGAAAAGGTGGAACTAAATTCCAGGACAGGGTTCCAATAGTAAACAGCGTTGCAGACGCGATGAGTTTTTCTCCGGATGCAACAATGATATCGGTTGCTGCCCCGTTCGTAAAGGATGCAGCCTATGAAGCCATAGATGCAGGTATAGGTATTGTGTATATCCTTACAGAGCATGTTCCATTCCACGACACCATGGAAATCGTCCACCAGGCCAGGAGGAAAGGTATAACTGTAATGGGGCCAAACGGACCAGGCATAACCATTCCAGGGAAATGCAAGATAGGAATCATGCCCAATCAGATATTCAAGGATGGCGATGTAGCAGTAGCTTCAAGAAGTGGAACCCTGACATATGAAATAGTTGAAGCAATAACAAAAAGTGGATTGGGAGAGAGTGCCGTAATAGGTTTGGGTGGAGACCCTGTGGTAGGACTGACCTTCATAGATGTGCTCAAAAAGTTCAACGATGATCCCAAGACAAATAAAATTGTTCTTGTTGGAGAGATAGGGGGTAACAACGAGGAACTGGCAGCAGCGTATATAAAGGCAAACATCAAGAAGCAGGTTGTTGCATACATTACCGGAAGAAGTGCACCACCTGGAAAGAGGATGGGACATGCCGGTGCCATAATTGAGAAAGGTGTTGGTACGGCAGAATCCAAGATAAAAGCATTCAACGAGGCAGGCGTGAAAGTTGCAGACTACCCAGTGGATGTTCCAAAACTTCTGAGATGATGACCGTGAAAAGAGATATAATTTCAGTGACTGACATGATGGAGGACCTGGAGGATATCGTGGATCTTTCCATCAAACTTAAAAAAGAAAGGTACAGCTCATACGATGTGGCAAGAAACAGGGTTCTGGGCATGATATTCGAGAAACCTAGCACCAGGACCAGGGTATCTCTGGAAACTGGAATGACTCAGCTGGGAGGATATGCCATTTACCTTAACCCCAACGATATGCAGGTCGGTAGAGGAGAAACAGTTGCCGACACAGCAAGAGTGCTGTCAAGGATGGTAGATGTTATATCGTACAGGGCTTTCAAGCATGCCAGTGTGGTTGAACTGGCTAAAAATGCATCTGTGCCAGTTATCAACGCGCTTGACGATCTGGAACACCCTGTACAGATAGTTGCAGATTTGATGACAATAAAGGAGAAGAAGGGCAGACTTGCAGGACTCAAACTGGCATACACCGGAGACGGGAACAACATGGCAAATTCTTTAATGCTGGGATGTGCCATAACAGGGATTGATGTGAGTATAGGTTGTCCGGAGAGGTATAAACCCAACACAGAGATTTTCAACACGGCAAAGGAGATAGCCAAATCAACTGGTTCAAGGGTTGAAGTAGTACACGACCCAAAGAAAGCTGTTGAATCTGCAGATGTGGTATATACCGATGTATGGGTATCAATGGGAGAGGAATCCCAAAAGGCTGAGAAGGAAAAGATATTCGGCCCATACCAGGTTAACGATGAACTGGTTTCACATGCCAGTAAGGATTATCTCTTCATGCACTGCCTACCTGCACACAGAGGGCTTGAGGTAAGCGATTCAGTGATGGGCAGTCTGCACAGTATTGTTTTTGATGAGGCAGAAAACCGCCTCCATACAGCAAAAGGAATACTCCTGACATTGTTATAGAGCCCTTAAATACCATATTTTTCTTAATAAATTGGATTAATTTCAACTTCAAAAGATTTATTAGCTACCAGATAATCAAATTTTATGCCTTTATCATCAAAGAAAAAGGATGATCTGAACAGATTCATTAGTGAGAGGAGGCATGAGAGTGTCCTTGGCGACATTCCTGCAGTGCTCGTTCCAGTGTGGCAGATCAAGATAAGGGAAAGGTTTGGCATAAGCGTAGATCGGGAAATAGCGGAATATATTGTACTTGCAGCCCACGAAAAGGGTACATGGAAAAAACAGAGAGCTATCAGGAAAATAGAAAAGATTTTTCTCAACAGAGGAGAAACTCCGGAAGATTCAAGAAAAATGGCCAATGCTGTTGTGAATCTTGCAGTTGGGAGCAATTCGCAGTAATGAAATGAGGATAATAAAGGGAAGAAAGGACCTTGCAATATTTCTGCAGAATCTGGAACATTCCTCAACATACAGGAATGATCTGGAACAGTATCCCACGGACGCGGAAACTGCTGCCACGGTGCTTTTCAATGCTTTCATGTCCGGAGATATTGCTGGAAAAAATGTTGTTGATCTAGGTACTGGAAACGGCATCTTCGCAATAGGGGCTCATATTCTCGGTGCTGATTCCGTGCTTGGAATTGATATTGATCAGGATCAAATCAGGGTTGCAAATATTAATGGACAGGGGACGGGTATAAAATTTCTAACCATGGATGTATCAGACGTTTCAGGCCATTTCGACACGGTTATTATGAATCCTCCTTTTGGATCAGTTGTAAAGGCTGCAGACAGGCCATTCATGGAAAAGGCCGTGGAGATTGGTGACAAGATATACGCCATACATAACCTGAAAGGTGTGGAATTTGTTTCGAAGTTTTATGGCAAGAATGCTAAGGTCCTTCATATTGAAAAAATGGGAATCAGGGTACCGAGAATTTATGCACATCATACTTCTGATTATTCCGTCATACCATCTGTGATTTTCGAACTGAAGAGCAAGATCCACGCACCGTAAAGCACGAAATAATAATTAAGGTCCTTATAATTTCCATCCGTAAATGGCCGGGGTGGGGTAGTGGGCATCCTTGGGGACTGTGGATCCCCGGACCCGGGTTCAATTCCCGGTCCCGGCCTCATACAATTTGTATAATTTCCTGTCAGCGGAAATAGCCCATGTAAGACTTTCGTTTATATACTCAGATTCCTGGTTTCAGAATGTGTTAATATCCGGAGTCATGCATGATCTCAGGATAGTGGAGAAAGTTGTGGAATGATATTCTGTCATGGTTCCCTCTCCATGGATTCATCCAATAGATTGTACATGATCTGAAGGAACAGTGTCTTGATCGTTGCAGTTTCATCAACGTTTGTCTTTCACCTTTTCCAGTATCATTCCTGAAAAGTTTCTTTACTATGAGTCTCAACGATTCCTGGTCTATCCTGGGATAGTTCTTTGCAAGTTTATCTATGCTCTTCATTGACGAATATGCTTCATGCAGACTGTAATTCACTACGTTGTTCATTGATTATATGTGTTGATCCCATGAATAAAGCTTTTCATCTGGAAGTAACTAAATCATGGTAGAAATACAAACTCTTCAGGTTCAAGAACGAACAATGCTAAAAAATGGACCGAGGATTCTGTGACTCCCATGGGTGTTTTAGAAAAATTAATGTATTTTTATGGATTGATATTTTTATGAAAAAGAGAAACAAGATCATTATACCAATTGCGGCTGTTATAATTGCAGCTGTAATCATAGTGCCTTTTGGTTTCTTCGAATTCTTTGATCAGCATTATATTAAGGTTGATTCTGTGAATAGCTCTACAGGTTACACATACTCCGTGGATTTCAAGATCTCCAGTAATACTGGTAATTATTTCAATCCAAATTGCCGATACTTTAACAGCACTACATACGTTGACGAGGGAGGAATCAACCAGTCAACACTCTCAACTAAACTGCGTATGTTTGAAAATTATGGGCCTTGTGTCTACGAAGTTTATTACTATGTAACTTTCACGGGAAATTTTTCAACGAACACATTGCCACAAGGAATGATCATTTCTTTCAGGGGAGAGAATTTTTACTCACCCGGTCTCCATGGAAAAAATATTGGATTTAACCTACGTTCTTCCAACGATGTAAACAACAAGGGAAACACTTCTTTAACTATAACTAATCCTGTCGGTAACGCCCCCCAATTTGAGGATTATTGTAACTTGGGTAATTTCAGCTATAATGGACATGCAACGTTTATTAATGAGAAACCAGAGTCACAGAACTTCAGTGGACGATATCACTTTTATTTGAAATTTATTGATCTTCTAAGGGTCACCCCCACCAGACTTTCAATTGCTCCAAGTCCATTCTGTTTCATTACAAATGTAACTCTAACAGGTTATTCAAGCCTTGTTTACAACTCTGTGGACATAAAGGCTGTTGACAACGTAACAGGAGGTCTTTAGCCTTATGTATAACCATTCGAAAGCACGGACAGTGGCATTTGCCCTGGCTGTTATCATAGGATTATCTGCTCTTTCAATTATCCCCGTTTCCTATGCATCAACACCATCATTAAACATATATTCTTCCGTGGAGCAGAATGCACATTCCTGGGAAGGATACGACGGAAACAGTACAGTGTATATGACAAAATACACCGATGACACAAATGTCTCAGGTGTGAACTACAGCAGGGCAGCTCAGAATTTTAGGGAAGAATATGTATCCGGATATCAGACCTCACAGAATAACACATATGGGACGCCAAACTCACTTTACTTGGTTGCAGGGGGAAATACAGAGCAAGTAAGTTATCTTTCCGGAGCAAAATATTTTCTGGTGGATATTCCCATTGCTTTTATGGGTGCTTTCAGAAACTCAAGTAGATCCACCTCCGTCATTAATAATGTAAACCTCTCAATTCACACATCAAGTCCTTATATAAATTCATCCAATGCCGGTGATCTCTACACAACCCTACGTTATCAATACGGAAGTGGTTTCAACACCACTGGACCATTGGATATTAATTCCGCCAAATATCGTGAAACTCTGGTTTCCCTGGCACTGGACGGATTGGGGGTTCTGACATCCATTGCCGGCGTTCCCTATGTGGGCTATGCAATTGCTGCAGGAAGTGCTGCTTACACGATATACGGTGCATCAACCGGACACTCACCCACAATGGTGTCCTCATTCAATGGAAATGGCACGGGTTATGAATATTTTGCAGTAACAAACGGGAGTCTGGCAGGTTCAGGGAATAATACGTTCTTCAATGACGTATTTGGTTCAGGCGTTCCTTTGTATTTGAATATTTATCCATCCCAATTTGCAACTCCTGTTACATATACAATCAATGCAACAAGCTACATGGGAACCAATTACGAAGCAGCAGGATACAACTCAGATGGCACGGCCATTCACCTGAGTGAACAGATTCAAGCAGTTCCTGCATCAGAGATATCAGGTACGGTATATCTCGGTTCGGGACACTCAATACCAGATGCCAATCATTATGTTTACCTGGTTGACGATCACACTGGAGCAAGCTACAAAGTCATGACTAACAGTGCGGGAAACTACAGGTTCTTTGCTCAGCCTGAGACAGATTACACTCTTTATGCCACATACAACTCACCATCAAATGGAACTTCCCTATACCATCCAGAATTGTCACGGAACAGCCTAAATTTCACAACTGGAAGTCCAGGAGGACTTGAGTATGAGACATTGAACGTAGGTGGTATAATAGAAGGACACGTTGATGGACCTTCCGGTTCGCTCAGTCATGCGGCTATTATTGTGGAGAACAGTGCAGGTAGTTCAGAAACAGTATATACTAATTCCAACGGAAATTACCGTGCAAGCATAGGAAACACATCCACATACTCTCTCTATTCTGTAGAATCAGGATACACAACATCCAACACTTACGCTGTCGTTGGAAACTATCTTGGAGTTTCCTATCAGAACTTCACCATTTCGTATGCAAATTATCCTATTACCTTCCAGGAAACAGGTCTTTCTTCCGGAACTTCCTGGTCTGTATCCCTTAACGGAACATCTGAAACCAGCACATCATCAGTCATATCTTTCTCCGAACATATGGGTACATACAACTATGTTGTTGGGTCATTATCAGGATATGATATATCCCCAAAAAGCGGAACAATCACTGTAACTGATCAGTCCATATCTCAAAATATAAAATTTACTGGAACCGGAACCATAACATTCCATGAATCTGGACTGCCCACGGGGGCTTCATGGACGGCAAACGCAGGTTCGTACTCAGGAAGCAGTTCCGGAAGCAGCATAAGCATATCCGGTGTTCCAGACGGCTCGTACTCATACAGCATCCCAAACGTGGATGTAAAGATGTCCAACGGTGACACAGATGTGTATTCAGCAAATCCATCAGGTGGAACAGTATCAACAGGAGGAAGCGTATCCACAACATTCTCACTTTCAGAGGTCATAAGTCCACCAAGTGGCGGTGGTGGAGGCGGAGGCGGTACAGGTTGCGTTAACGGCACAACCGAAATCCTCCTTGCCAATGGAACGTACACAAAGGCACAGGATCTGAACATTGTTGGATCATATGTTATGACTTACAATCTCACCACTCATTCATACCATGCGGAGAAGGTCAAAGATCTGTACATAACGCATCTCCACAGGCAGTACGACATCAATGGCATGCTGAATGTTTCTGGATATCAGCCCATACTTACAAACCATGGGTATGTGACGGCACAGAATTTGACAATAAGGGACATGATGTATAATGCATTCACTAGATCATTCGTACAGATCACAAGCATAACAGTGACCCATGGGTACTTCACCATGTACGACTTCAACATACCGCCTGACTATGATTTCATTGCTGGTCAGTTTGTTGTATATGATGCCACTATCCAACCATAAGTGCAGAAACGTATCAAATCAAATTTTTAATTTTTATTTTTTTTGTAATTTCAATTTTCGTATTTATTTAGATTCGTCAAAGCTAGTATTTTTTTGTGTTCATGACAATGCAAATATGATCACCTTTGGACTTATATAATTTCCATAGAAAAACTCCTTTGTTTAATAAATGCAGTCTATATTGCTCTTTTATCTGATTCTCAAGATCTAATTTTACAATTTACTTATTCAGTTGAAGAGTGGATGAGCACTCGTAAGAACTGCTTAATACATAGCATTTCTGTAAATCCAGAGTGTGGGACACTATTCCCGATCCGCTTCCCCTTCTGACTTCGTAATTATGACGTAAACCCTCTTCCCAAGGTATCTCCTTGGCACATCAGCCTTGGCTGATGTCCCCTGCTTTGTCACAGTCCTTTCCAGTATACCCTCTATCTCATCATCTGTTATTGTCAGTTTGTTGTCAAGGACGAATACCTTCCTGCTCACATATGGTAAGTTAATAGATCATAATAAACATGTCTATAGACGTATTTATAAAAGAAGAGATCATGAAGATTTCATATGGGTCTGATCAGGAGCGATGACATTCAATACAAACTTGAGGAGATCAACAGTACCATCGGGAAGAAATACAGGCTGGAACATCCTAAAAAGGAGAGGGACTGGAGAACATATGAACAGGAGTTCTCCAGAAGAATAAAGATGGCCATGAAGGATCTTGATCCCCTTGTAAACGAAGCGGTATCCATAATGCGGATTGTACATGGCCCTGGGCATCCTCATTCACTTACCATAGAGCAGAGGGTCAAGCTGTTATTGATCAAGCAACTTGTTGGAGAATCAAACAGGATGTTCGCAAACATGCTTGACATATTCTCCATGATTTCCGGGATTGATGTGTCATACAAAACAATTGAAAGACTCTATTCGGACGATGAGGTCATAACTGCAATA
>JAKBSB010000047.1 GCA_021845155.1 Thermoplasmata archaeon | reverse complement strand
GTAAAAATATAAAAATTAAGTGCTGTCTCAATGAATGTAAGAGAAATCGACAGGTTGCCATCATATCCAATCAAACCATAGATATTACCGAAGATCTGGTTATATCCAAACTGATCCAAAGGATATAAAATATAAATGCTGATGCAGGAACAGTCGTAAGACCTCGCATTGTAGCATAAAAATAAAAATTCTTATTACCTGATAACTGCACCTTGTATGCACTACACCCTTAGAAGAGCTACTATTTCTTTAATTCAAGCTTCCGCCCTAACCTGTTCACCAGCTGAAAGTAAGGTGGTTAACAGCATGATTACCACCATGACAGATGATATCGCCCACATAAGCCATATTTTCTGCATTATAATCCCATGCACCCATAAAGGAACAGGTAAATGATTCGCTATATCATAAGGAATTACACGCAACCTAATGTATAACATTATCGCAAGTGATATCGTCGCAATCGCAAAAAAAGCGAACAATATTACTAACTTCATGGTATATGTATTGATATTTTGTTACTGAATTTTACCACTTTATTTTTTACTCACTTCACCTCCTCTTCTTGGGTGACTTAATATTATCTTTTCTATAAATTTATCCTTTCTCACTCGTTATATTAACATTTCTCCATTCAAGAATATATAAATGGGGCTGACCGGGTTTGAACCGGTGACCTCCCGGTTATCAGCCGGGTGCTCAAACCATGCTAAGCTACAGCCCCCCACCATAAATGGATTTCCATAAATTATTGCGCTTATAATAAACGTTTCGCACTGTAGTAGCTTTTTTGGAAGAAATCAAGGTGTTCAGGTGAAGTTCATTTCAGACAGGTCACTGCAGACAGCACAAACCTCATTCGCAGTTGGAGACCCGCAAATTCTGCATTTCCCAAGTTCCTCATGCTTCACCGAATCAGCAAGAACAGGTTTCAGCTCATCGTGGAATCTGACAAGCGCATGTCTGGATCCAGGGGTGCTTTCCTCAAGTTCAGCTATTATGTGGCGAAATTTATTCCGCTGTGCCCTTTCGTAGAAGGGACACCACCCGGAATCGAACTTTATACCATTAACAACTGCATACAGCATAACTTCATTTTCAGGGATCTTTCTAAGTGGCAATATTCTCGGCACCAGGGTGTCCCTGATTAGATCATGGGGGGCCATTCTTGCGAGCCTCTTCAGATCGCCCTTTACCACATTCATAAGTATTGACTGGGCGTAATCATCGAGGTTTATTCCCAGGGCCACATAGTCCGAAAAATTCAACTTTGATATCTTGTTCATCAGATTTCTCCTCATTGGACCACAGTGAGAGCATGGAATTGTGTTGGTCCTGTCATCCGCTACAATGTCTTCAAGCCTCTTTCCATAGCTCTCTGAGAAAGAGATTATATGGTGTTCCAGTCCAAGGTCATGACACAGTTCCCTGGCCTTTTCAATACCAGAATCTCTGTAACCGGATATACCCTCGTCAACTGTGAACGGCATAAGTTTTATTTTCCTATCTTTTCCGAATATCTTATTCAGAAGGTAGAGTGTTACTGAACTGTCCTTTCCCCCGGATATTGCAACCGATATAACTAAAGGCTTCCCATTGCGTTTTAACTGGTTTCGGATCTCTTTCTTAACCCTCTTTTCCACAAACTGGTTAAAATGCGTTCTACAAAGGCTGGAGCTATTGTATCGGACCTCGTATATTGCCTTTTCACTGCATCTTGAACACTGCATGTATTTATTACCCTGTATTTATTGCGTATTTTGATCACATATTAAAACAAAGCTTAAAATGTCCGGTGGTGGATTGGTATGAAAATAAGTTGGGAATCTGATGACTTTAAGGAAAAAAAGTACGATATTATACTCATGGGTGTGTTCGAGAAAGAGTCTTCCAAAATTAAATCACGTATACTCAAGAGTTACAGTTTTAACAAATATGCAGAGACTCTGAAATTCAACTCAGAAAATAAACAGATGGCATTTGTTCACGGAGAAAAAGACTCACCTCACCTTTTCATCATTGGCCTCGGGGACAGGGAAACATTCAATGACGAAATGATGAGAATAAGGTTTTCCCAGGCAATTTCTAAAATAAAGAAGATGCGTATGTCCTCCATACTGGTAATTCCACCAGAAAAAGCTGATCCTGAACATGAGGCTTACGAACTATCATATCTGGCGGTGATGACAGATTATGATTTCAATAGATTCAAATCAGAGAAAATCAATGGCATAGAGAAAGTTGGAATATACAGTGCAACTGACATTTCGGAAAATATAAAACTAGCCCGGATTGTTGGTGATGCAACCAATCTGACCAAGGATCTTGGGAATCTTCCCTCATCAATCGGTACGCCAACTCATTTCGAAACAGTTGCCAAGGGGTTCCGTGGAATAGACGTGAAGGTTTTGGGCAGGGAAGATTTTATTAAACTGGGTATGGGTGGTATTGAGGCAGTATCAAGATCTGCCAGAGAGCCGGCAAGAATGATCATAATGGAATACAAAGGGTCAGATCAGCCCCCTATTCTCATTGTTGGCAAAGGCATCACATTTGACAGTGGAGGAATATCCATTAAATCATCAGAAGGGCTGGAAGAAATGAAATTCGACAAATGTGGTGCGTCAGCAGTTCTCGGTTCGATGTACGCAATATCTGAAGCAGGATTGAAGGTGCACGTTGTGGGCATAACCCCGCTGACAGAGAACCTGCCCGGGGGAAATGCATACAAGCCAGGAGATATTCTCACGCACTATAACGGCGTAACTTCGGAAGTTATCTCCACTGACGCGGAAGGCAGACTGGTACTGGCGGATGCACTTTCGTACGGGGTGAAGAACTATGATCCATCTGCGGTGATCGATCTTGCAACCTTAACGGGGGCATGTATTGTGGCTCTTGGAAACAACATCGCAGGATCAATGACAAACAGTATTGAACTGCAACAGAAAATACTTGATGCATCGAAGAAGACGTGGGAAAAGGTCTGGCCGCTCCCGCTTGATGACGATTTCAAGGAGCAGATAAAGAGCGACGTTGCAGATATAAAAAACACCGGTGGAAGACCAGGTGGAGCAGAAACTGCAGGAGCATTTCTGAGCAATTTCATTGAAAACAAACCGTGGGTACACCTTGACATTGCCGGAACAGCATGGACACAGGCAAAAACCATGAGGAAAAGCTACATATCCAAAGGTGCAACGGGTTTTGGCACCAGGCTGCTTTTTGAGTACCTGAAGTCATGCGAAAAAAAGGACCATTCAGTCAAGAAGTGAATAGGTCAACTTTTTCCCTTCCTTGATGTATTTTGTAATGGCAATACCGAGATCGCTGGACATCTTTATTCTTATTATCCCCTTTGACGAGCTTCTTGCCTGAAGGATCAGTATGTTATCGGCGTATATCCGTACATTTTCGTTCCTGTGCTGCACATCAAAATATATAATTTTATTCTTGATCTCAGGAATAATTTCTATTCTGCCGTCATCCTCTTCCGAAAAAGCAGTGGGTTCAACATCAAGTTTGATCCCCAGTTTCTTCTCCAGCTCAGAGATATTGACTCCTTTCTTTCCTATGAGTCTTGGAACATACTTCTCATCGACTTTAACCAGAGCTCTATTGTCATCCTTTAAGATGACATTGACGTTTGAAGTGCCAAGGAACTCCCTGATCTTTTCGGTAATACGTTCAAGAGCCATTGCCTCAATGGGTTTCTTTTCGCGTTTTTTGGATACAGGAACAACCACGATCTGGTCACCGAAAGTGTATATCTCATAAACAGGAACCGCGGTGAAGAAATCCTTAACAACTATTACAGGCCTTGACAGATCCTCCTGCGTCATTCCACTTGGGACCTTCACCACATATTCAGTTACGAGAACCTTTGAAATGAATCCCTTCTCTATGAAAACTATTGTGTCAATTATCTGCGGAATAAGTCCCAGTTCAACTCTCCCTATGAATCTCTGAAGTGCATCTATGGGCCTGGTGGCATGTACGACACCAATCATCCCCACACCTGCAAGCCTCAGGTCAGAATAAATCCTGAAATCGGCTGTGACTCTCATCTCATCGAAAACGGTGTAGTCTTCCCTCACAAGAAGCAGTATATCTCCAGTTTTCTCCATTGATCCTTCCAGCTCAGTATACTGTGTTATATCCTTCTTAACCTGAAGATCCCTTGGTTTCTCCATGGTCTTGACAATCTTCATCTGATCGCTCAGGTGTTCAGCAAGAGCCTGAACAAAGGTACTCTTTCCGGCACCAGGCGCACCAGCAATGATTATTCCGTTTGCCTGGGTTTCAAGCCTGCTTATGAGTTCAGCGCTCAACTTATAATCCTCGATCTTGAGCTTGACAATTGGCCTGACTGCTGTGATCTCTATATCATCTGAAAATGGTGGTCTGGTTATGACAATTCTGATATCTCTCAACTGTATGACAGTTGCACCGTAGGAATCCATCTCAATGAATGATTTTTCATCCAGCTTTCCCCTCTTTACAATATCATTTGCAATGTTCTCAACCATTAAGTAAGAAAGAGCCTCGGCATGCCTCTCAATTCTGACATCACCCGGAACTCCCTTTTTCATGAAAGGTTTCTGACCGGCCTTGAGGTGAACAGAAGTGGTGGTTTCGTCAAAAAACTCTTCAATGCTCCTCATGACCTTTTTCGGGTGCTCCAGGAATTCCACTGTTATGCCTTTTATGAGCGCAAGATCTCTCTGGATGTTATCTCCGGTGACAAGCGTTGCTCCCGTCTCTGCAGCTGTGGATCTTATTATCTCATCTATCTCCCCCATTTTTGCCCTTTCTATCTGCCAGTCAGAGGGTCTCCGTCCATAGACTTCAAGATATATGCTGTTTGAATCTGCCATTTTTCTAAGGTTCTTCAGTTCCTGCAATGCGGCAAAACCTATGGATCTACCCTGGTTTGCCTGATGCTCCACCTCGGCAAGCATGGCCTCGGCCAGAATTACCTTTGCACCATCTTTCTTTTTTATAAAGCTGCTGAACCTGCCATCTACTATAACGGAAGTATCCGGAACGTAATCCACGGAAAGTAAATACCCTTTATTATATAATCGCTTTGCATTGTGGAAAAGGTGCGGGAAATATGAATCAGAAATCTTTGTGTGGATCCGTTCATGAGAGCAAACTTGATTCAATCATAGAATCGTTGAGGAATGATCTGAGCACACTACCATCAGATGACAGTGCACTTGCATATTCCGGAGGACTGGATTCAACAATACTGATGGCTCTTTCAGATTTCAGGTTTCCTGCTTACACCGTGGGGTTTTCCGATTCTAAAGATATTGCCAGTTCCAGGAGGATGTCAGATCTTATGGGCTTCAAGGTGAATGAAATTGTTCTGGATCACATGAACACCAGTGATCTGTTCATGGAGATAAGGAAAGTGGATCCGGAAATTGAGACCAGGGATATTGGTTATGAGGCAGTTCTTCTTTCGGTACTGAAGAGCGCGGATCAAAAATATATCGTGACAGGGCAGGGTGCAGATGAGTTTTTTTACGGATACCAGAAATATGAAAGGGATCCGGGTCTATCAAACATGCCAGATATTGAAAAACTGAAGAACATCACGGCACCAAGGGAGAATAGACTTTCAGATTCATATGGGAAGAAGATTGTGGTTCCATACATGAATCAGGATGTTATTGATATTGCCCTGAACATTCCAAGAGATTCTCATATAAATAAAGATGGCAGGAAGATAATATTAAGATCCATAGCAAAGAGACTTGGACTTCCGGATGAAGTTGTAAATTTGAGAAAAACTGCAGCACAGTACGGTTCCGGATTACAGAAGGTTGTAAGGAAAACATCAGGATCTTGAATGTCTTAATACCGTATTCCAGAATTACGTATACATTATATACTCCTTTAAAATTTACCATTGGATTTGACTAGAATATAGTGGTAGGATGACTTTTATAGGGATAATAGGCGGTAGTGGTTTGTATAACCTGCTGTCCAATCAAAAATCAATGGAAATTGAAACACCTTTTGGAAAACCATCAGGCAAGATCGAGATAGGGAAGATCAACGGTGTTGAAGTGGCCTTTATACCGAGGCATGGAAAGAACCACACCATACCGCCTCACATGGTTAATTACAGGGCAAATATATGGGCCCTGAACAGTATAGGCGTTAAAAGGATCATTGCCATAAACGCAGTAGGTTCACTTAAGGAAGAGATGAAACCCGGGGACATTGTTATCCCGGATCAGTTCATAGATTACACAAGACGAAGAGAACTTACCTTTTATGACGGTCCGGAGGTTTACCATATCTCCATGGCTGATCCATTCTGTCCTCATATGGCCAGTGTGTTTAAAGAACAGGCAAAGAAAGACGGCATAAACTGTCATGGTTCAGGTACCTATGCGGTGGTGGAAGGACCAAGGTTCTCCACGAGATCAGAATCAAATATGTTCAGGCAGTATTCAGACATTATAGGCATGACACTTGTTCCGGAGATTAATCTTGCGGACGAGATGGCAATGTGTTATTCCGTTATAGCATCCGTTACAGATTACGACGTATGGGCTGATAAGCCTGTTGACGCGTTCGAGGTAATGGAGACAATGAAGCATAACGAAGTCAAGGTCACCAAACTATTAACAGAATCCCTCCCGAAAATAAACGGCGAGAGAAACTGTGAATGTTCTAGACGATTAGAAAATGCAAAAGCGTGAGGAAAAAATGAAAGTAAAATTTTTAGGCGGTGCAGAAGAAGTAGGCAGATTGGGCATAAAGATGGAGTTCAAGACAGAGAAGATTCTTGTGGATTACGGTGTAATCCCTGAGAAACCTCCAGAATACCCCCTGCCTCCTGAGAAAGTAAGCAGCATATTTGTGACACATTCGCATCTGGATCACATAGGAGCCCTTCCCGTATATTACGAAAAGGACAAACCTGATCTGTATGCAACTGCCATGACGGCAAACAGCATGAAGCCACTGTTGAACGATTCCATAAAGATCATGGGTCTTGAAGGCTATCCCGCAAGATTTAACAGGGATGACGTGGATTCACTCTATGGTTCATTTGTAAATTCAACATATGGCCAGAGTTTCAACGTAGGGGAGCTCACTGTTACACCGTATTCTGCGGGACATATACCCGGTTCAACAATGTGGAGATTTGAGAACGGAAAATCAGTGATGGTTACCGGCGATCTCTACACGAGGGACACAAAACTGCTGACGGGTGCTAAACCCATGAAAACAGATATCCTGATCATGGAGAGCACCTATGCAGGGAAGTTCCATGAAGACAGGGAGCAGGTTAAGGCAAGGCTCAGGAGTCATATCAAGGAAGTTGTAGATAACCATGGAAAGGTAATTCTACCATCATTTGCAGTTGGCAGAACACAGGAACTCATGATGACACTTTCCGAAATGGACTTAAACATATTCGTGGATGGAATGGGAAACGGCATAACCGGGATTTATCTCAACACTCCGGGTTTCCTGAGATCCATGAAAGATTTCAGGAAATCTGTGGGAAGGGTAAGGCAGGTACGTGGAAATGGCATGAGGCAGAGGATAGTGGACGAGGCCGATGTCATCATAACAACATCAGGAATGCTTGATGGGGGACCTGTTTTATACTACATACAGGAGCTCATGAATGATCCAAAGAGCGCAATATTCCTTACAGGTTACCAGGTAGAGGGAACAAATGGGAGATCTCTCATGGAAAACGGGACCATAAACATAGCAGGTGCAACTGTAAAACCGGAGATGAAGCTTGAGTTCTTTGATATGTCTGCTCATGCAGGCCACGACGATCTCCTTCAGTTCGTTAAAGAGGTTGATCCTGAGAAAATAATACTGTGCCATGGAGAGGAGAGGGAAAAACTGGCGAAAGATCTTACAGAATACGATGTAGTTCTTCCATTCAACGGAAAAGAGTTCGAGGTAAACTGAAGGAAGAACCTGTAAAAATTACATATATATCTTTCCATTAACCAGTTGTGCCAGATCTCCTAACACTGAAAAATGTACGGATGGAATATCCAATGGGCAAAACAAGGCTCATATCCATAGACGACGTCTCTTTTTCAGTGGATAGGAATGAATTTGTATCAATAATAGGTCCATCGGGCTGCGGCAAATCAACTATTCTGAAGATGGTGCTTGGCCTGGTTGAACCCACATCAGGTTCGATTCTCATAAACGGAGAGCCCATAGGCAACAATCGTTCCAGAATATCGGTTGTATTCCAGAACCCTGCTCTTTTCCCATGGCTTGATATTCTTCAGAATGTGGAAGCTGTAATCGAACCCTTAGAGAGGGATAAGAAGGTCAGGAAGGAAACAGCCCTTAAATTCATAAAAATGGTTGGAATAGATGGATTCGAAAAGGCTTACCCCAGGGAACTTTCCGGAGGGATGAAACAGAGGGCCTCAATAGCAAGAGCACTTTCAACATCCCCTGACATCCTGTTGCTTGACGAACCATTCGTGGGGCTTGACGTATTTGCCGCACAGGCCATA
>JAKBSB010000046.1 GCA_021845155.1 Thermoplasmata archaeon | reverse complement strand
CACCTGCTGGCAATCATGGCTATGATTGCATAGCCGAGAATGGAGAGAAAGACTCTTGCACGTGTTCCTCTCTCTGTATGCGCATACAGAGGTTCCATGACAGATTTGGAACGCATGAATGCCTTCTCAACCACATCCTTTCCCCTGTATATTCTGAGAATATCCTCCTCACTGATCATGGTGTTTGTGAAGAGTACAGAGAATCCCATACGTGATGTATGGGACTGTATTGTCCTGTGCTTCAGTGAATAGGTGAATGCTGAATCCGAGAATTCAAGTGATATGTATCTTCCCATGCCCTTCACGGATTCTGTCACGGATCTTATCATGTCGTTCCTGCTGCTGAACTTCACAGTCATCATGTTCCTGAGGCTGTTCTCCGTTTCAGACAGTCTTGAGAAGAACGATTCTATCTTCCCGGCTTTCCTCTTTGCACTGTAATACACAATATAACGCCTGTCTTCAATCCTGAACGATTTATGGAATATGGTCTCATCACCATACTGCATATAGTTCCTTGAGTTCTCTATGCCTGATGATCTTCTCACCAGATCCGTATAAAGGGAGAGTGTTCCCGGAATGGATCCGATTATGCTGTGATCAGCAAGTTCCTTCAGGTTGGATTCAGAATAGAATCCCCTGTCCATGACAATCATCACTGAAAGAATGCCGAAATCTTTCAGCTCCTTGACCAGATTGCCGATGGTTGAAACAGATACTATGTTGCCTGGCATGATTCTGTGATGCACAGGTATGCCTGAATCCCTCGTTACGGCCATGACGAAGTTTATCTCCCTGTTTTCTCCATTGCTATGGTAGTAATGCCCGAATCTGGCAAGATCGTTATCCTTTCCATAGTACCTTATGGCACTGAGATCATAGACAATACCTGAGGAACCGAATTCCTTCACAATACGTTTTGATATGGATCTCTGCAGTACTGAAGCAACATGTGGATTTTCAGAACCGATGAAATCGACCAGATCACGGTTCTCCTTCACAGTACCGTCCCTTATACCGGTATGCAGTTCCATGGATCCTGTTGATCCGAACATGTCCATTGCGGAGAGTTCCACTATCCTTCTTGCCGCCTCCCTCATGTCCGTGAGTCCCTTAACGGCAGGTATGAAATCGTCAATTATTCCAAAATTCTCTGCATAACGGTACATTATGTATGGTGCAGATTCCACGATCCTCCTTACCTTCATTCTCCTCTTAGGTTCCTGGATCACTGTCTTTCCGTCAACAGTGATCTCCTTCCCAAGATACACAGGATCCTGTTTCACATCTTTGGTTCCCTTAACCCTGTGGTTTGTCACACGGTAAACATAGATACTTTTTACGATCATCTGAGCAAGAAAGCTCCGATCTTTAGAGAGGAGATGAATTGCGAAACGATTATATTGTTTCATGAGATGGGAAAACAGAAGTAAATCCATTGGATAAGTCCTGAAAAATGGCATGATGGCGATTGCTTCTATGAAATCCTCTGTAAGAGGTTGGGAACGTCCCTGTGCTCCGGCCAGACATGGCACTGATACCCACAAAGAGGCACCGTTGAAATCGGCAGCGACCTTAGAACTCGGTAATGGGTTCTCGCAAAACCGTCCAGACCGTGAGGAACGAAGGCGAAAGCGAAGCAAAAGTGAGAACCTCCCTTTAGCTGAGGAGAGTATGTCAGTAATCAAATATTCAGATGTACTTTTGATTATTATGAATTTTTCATGCCTTAAAAGCTAAAATTTATAATGCAACTGTCCTTGAAGAACATTCATGGGTGTTTTGTCTGAAATTTTTGAGGATCCTAACATTGTCTATAAAGTCAGAAGGGGACTACCACATCTTTTCAAAATTGCTGAGCTAGAGTCATCAAGAAGCGGTAAGGTAGGAATGGAAGTTGGTTCATTAAGGGAGCGAATAATCGTAGCACTCTTGATTTATAAATACGGCGAAAAGAATGTGGAGACTGGGATCCCAATTACCGAATCTGAGACTGATGTAATTGTTTGCAGAGAGCCCATTTCAATAAAAACTATAACAAACAGAAATTTGAGTGGAATAAAAGTGATCTGGACAGTTGATGCCCAAAAAAGCATACTGTTTCAAAGGGAATACCGACCTAGGTGCGATTTGATAATCGTCCAAATAAACTGGGGAGGCTTAGGTGCGCTCTACTACATACCCCTGGAGGCGCAAAATGATGTATTCCAGAGAATCGGCAGAGAAAGCTATATTTTGCTTCCAAAAGCGGGAACAAATCCCAGAGGAGTCGAATTTTCAAAGGATGCTATGCTGGAGTTATCAAATCACACAAGCACTAGGAAAATAGAAATTCAATGGAATATAGAAAAAATTGAACATAATCAATATAAGCAATGGTTAGATTATTGGAAAGATATTTGAATGGCTTTGTATGACAAATCCGGAACAAAAACCAGTGCTTTCGGTTCACCTGGTAGGATAAACCATGATTCTAGCTCTTTCTACTCAAGTAAACTGTATCAAGATCTACCGGGTGAGACTGGAGTCCCGTACATAGAAAATCCAATCCAGAGAGAGCATCTTGATCAAGTATTTTTGAAATCTTCTGAAAAAATGGATGAGTTGCCGGACAACAGTGTGCATCTCATGGTAACCTCACCCCCTTATAATGTGGGAAAATTATATGACAAAGACACCACTCTTAAGGATTACTTAAGTTTCTTGAAAACGATCTGGCAAGAAGTGAAGAGGGTCCTCGTTCCCAGTGGAAGAGTCTGTATCAATATCGCAAATCTCGGCAGAAAACCCTACATACCTCTTCATTCGTATATAATAAGAGATATGCTTGATCTGGGATTCTTAATGCGTGGGGAGATAATATGGAACAAGGGTTCAAGTGCTAGCCCTTCTACGGCCTGGGGTACCTGGCTCTCCGCTAAGAATCCAATATTAAGGGATGTTCATGAATACATACTTATTTTCTCTAAAGATAATTTCTCGAGACCTCCTAGTACGAAGAAAAGCACCATTTCAAAAGAAGAATTTATGGAATTTACAAAAAGTATCTGGGAATTTTCCGCACAGAAAGCCACGGGAATAGGGCATCCCGCTCCATTCCCTGAAGAGCTTCCATACAGGTTGATCCAGCTCTATTCTTTCGAAGGAGATGTTATACTTGATCCATTTATGGGAAGTGGGCAGACAGCTATTGCTGCTATTAAAACAGACAGACATTATGTTGGATATGAAATAAAAAATGAATACGTTGAACTGTCTAGGAAACGAGCAAAAGAAGCTCTAATAAAACATACCTCACCTACGTTGTTCTCTAAACCATACGAGTGATCATTTTTTTCATTAGACATTTATTCACACCTATTATTTGACATTGATAATCTTGGGACACTAATTTTGCAGTATGAGCTCCTCATTTTCTACTATGCGAACATCGAATTTTTCTTGTATCTCACCGCTCAATTCATCAAGTCTTTCTTCTAATTCTTTGATCTTTGTCTGCAATCCCTCGATTTTCGAAAGGTCATACTCCTGTTTCCGTGATACTGGATTCAGGTATTGTTCTCTGTCAGCGTATATTTTTCTGAATTCTTCTACTCTTCTTGTCCAGTATGCCCTATCAGCATCACTAACCGCATGGCCAACGAAGAAATCTACTATTTCGTGCTGAACTCCATGTTTTGTCATATGTGTTAAGGAAAACTTCCGGAATGAATGTGCTCTCAATATGCCATATGGTCATGTTTTATTTAGTCCGGCTAGGTGCGTAACTGATTTCAGCTCTTGTTAATCTAGTCTTCCCCTATGGCGATTGCACCCATGTTCGTCCCTGAAAGGGCAACTCCGATCATTGAAACGGGAAGCTCCCGTTAGCTGGGAGAGGATGCAACATCAGTCAATGTTCCCATATTGAGGGAACGAGAAAGGGAGATACCCATCTAAAGCCTCATTTCAGGACTGTTTACAGTTTCTTTCATCTCTATCCCAGTTGTAAATCTTGAATGTGCATGTTTCGTTTAGTTCAATTGGGAACAGTTTGAAACTTACCTCCTTAGAGATAGTGGAAGTCCCGGGAAAATGAAAAAGCTTTCATAAAAAGAACGTTCTTCTAGCTCTTCTGTTTAAGTTTTTTCCACACGGTAAACTTCCCTGCATTTGTTTCCTTTTGGCAGTACAATCAGAAGTGCAGTGAATATTATCAATCCGATCTCCCTTGGTTCAGGTACCTGGTTTATTCCACTGCGTCTATTTATGTCTATACAGGTGTACAGTTTATAGAAGTCCATGGAAAAAAAGAGGACATGAGACAGGTGTGGAAACCGATAGAATCTTCCGTTCCTGCATCAGGCGGTTTTCGCATAATATGAGTGTGGAGTTTAAGGAAGGCAAGGTCGAGATGGGGTTCAGGGACAGAATAATGTGAAAAGTAATTCCGGAACTTGAAAAGCTGGAGGTGTGTGAATCAGATAGAAGAAATGCAGTATACACAGTATGGAGAATGTGAGAGAGGTGGTAGGTGACGCCACTGGAAAAGCTGCGGAAAGGTGGGTTGCTTCAGAATAACTGTGGAGATTACTGAGATCAGGAAACAGTTGTCCGGAGGAAGACCATCCGAATCGACAAATATCACATAATCACTAAAGAACGATTCCAGATGCACTGGAAACTGGAAGAGGGGAACGTAGAATTATATGAAACATGCGTCGGCATGTTTCCGCTGATTACCAATGATAGTAAACTGACAATGGAAGAGATTCTTTCTATTTACAAATTTACAAGACAATATTATCTCGCATTAAAAGACTCAATCAAAGATCATTTATAACAGTCAAATAAACACTTAAGAATTGGAAACAGAATTGTTGACAAAGATCGGGTTCTGGTAACTTTGAGTTTCAATCAGACAGCCTATACTACAGTACAATTATAGAAGAGAGTCTTTTATATATTTAGTAACTGTGGGATATATGTTTCCTCGGGATTTCAAATATGGTTTCTCCGAAAGTGGTTTTCAGTTCGAAATGGGTATATCTGAACCTGATCATAATTCTGACTGGTATATATGGGCACATGATCCAAGAAATATCTCATCACACTACGTTTCCGGAGATTTCCCGGAACAGGGAGTTGGATACTGGGACATGTACAAAACAGACCATTCCCTAGCAAAATCAATAGGTATGAATTCAGGGAGACTTGGAGTGGAATGGTCGCGTATATTTCCAGAATCTACTGAAGGCGTTCATGTAAACGCAGAAGTTGACGGTGAAGATGTACTCTCTGTTGATATTTCGCTGGAAGATTTGGAACAACTGGATAAGTTAGCTAACAAGGGGGCTCTAGAACACTATCGAAAAATATTTGAAGATTTCAAGTCAAGAAATAATTTCTTAATAGTGAACCTATACCACTGGACTATACCAAAATGGCTAAACGATCCTTCAAAGGTTGAAAACAATGGCGGTCTGAGGACCATACATGGCTCTTTTAATGCATATATGACAGTTGAATTCTCGAAATATTCTGCATATATAGCTTGGAAATTCGATTCCTTGGTTGATATGTGGACGACCATGAATGAACCCAATATGGTATTCCTCTGGTGTGAACCAGACAGAACCGATAGAGGGACTGCATATAGGAGAAAAAATTTTGCAGAGGCACATGCGAGGTCGTATGATTCCATAAGAAAATTCTCAAAAAAACCAATAGGCATCATTTATGCAAATGGTGATGCACAACCATTAAAAGACAGTGATTCAGGTGCAGTGGAAAAATTCTTATTTGATGGAAGGTATAGTTTCTTTGACTCAATTGTGAAAGGAGACCTAAGTTGGTACAATGATCTGGTCGACTCGAGCTCGTTTCCTAAAACCGATGATTATCGTAAAGATATGAATAACAAGATGGACTGGATAGGAGTTAATTACTACAGCAGAGATGTGTTAACAACAAATGGAAACGGGTGGAGTATAGTGGAAGGCTACGGGCACTCTGCGGGAAACAGAGAAAAATCACTTGGAGATCGTTCCATTAGCGATACCGGATGGGAGATTTATCCCGAAGGCATCTACAATGTGCTAATGTCATATAAGGAGAGATATAATTTACCTATGATGATTACAGAAAATGGAATAGCTGACGCTGTGGATAAATTTAGACCCAGATACCTCGTATCTCATATATTTCAGATAGAAAAAGCAATTAACGATGGCGCCAATGTTAAAGGATATCTTCACTGGGCGCTTACCGACAATTATGAATGGGGTAATGGGTTCTCAAAAAAATTTGGATTATACGGCGTTGACTATAAGACAAAAGAAAGACAATTACGCCCAAGCGCTCTTATTTTCAGAGAAATAGTTGCTAACCAGGGTGTCCCGGACAGCCTAATGTGGATGGTCGATACAAAGATATGATTCATTAAGCTGATTGTAATGAAAAGGAATAGAAGGTGAAATAATGGAAGTATTGGGAACTCAGGGGTTAAGTAAAGTTTTCATGAGTCGTAGTGGCATCTTTCACGATGTTAAAACTCACGCACTTGATAATGTAACGGTTTCCTTACAGAAAAATGAGATAGTTGGGATAGTAGGTGCAAGTGGAAGCGGAAAAAGCACTCTTGCTAAAATTCTTGTTTTCCTATACAAACCCACAGGAGGGAAGATTATTTTCGAGGGAAATGATGTTACCGGTTACGGATCAAAGGAAATAAAAAAATACAGGCAAAGTGTACAGATGGTATTTCAGGACCCGTACGCTTCCTTGGATCCGAATCACAATGTAGAATGGCATATAAAACGGCCTTTATTGCTTTCGTCGTATGATGGGGACATAGATGAGAGGATAGACGAGATTTTGAATATGGTCACATTAAACCCCACCAATTATTACAGGAACAAATTTCCACATCAACTTTCTGGGGGGCAAAGACAGCGAGTGTATCTTGCCAGGGTACTTGCACTGAAACCAAAAGTACTAATTGCTGATGAACCTGTTTCAATGCTTGATGTTTCAGTCAGGGTTGAGATACTTGCCTTAATAAATAAATTGAGGGACGAACAGGGAATAAGTGTTATGTATATAACACATGATGTAAACACTGTAAGCCTAATAACAGATAGAATTTACGTTATGCAAAATGGCACGGTGGTCGAATCAGGGAATACTAGTGATGTAATTTCAAATCCAACTCAGTCTTATACAAGGGACCTCATAGAAGCTGCCCCAAACCCCAACAAGAGAATTTAAATATCTAGCATGAGGAGGTTGTTAAAATGAATGAAAAGTTTGTTAGTGATACAAATGTTCTATTGGAAGTTAACGGAATAAATTCAGGGTATCACACCGACAAGGGTTTTGTCAAGGTTCTTAAGGATCTGGATTTCCATGTGAGAAGTGGAGAAATATTCGGTATTGCAGGTGAGTCCGGTTCAGGAAAAAGCACGCTTGCATCAACAATTTTTAATTCCCTCAAATATCCCGGTGAAATTACAAGTGGAAGTCTAAAATTCCGAGGAATGGACATACTTAAAATTTCGAAGGGAGAAGCCAGAAGGATAAGGGGGATGAAATATTCGTACGTACCACAGGCAGCAATGAACTCACTCAATCCTGTTAAACGGATCGGACTTCAGTTTCGTGACATAATGCTTGCACACGACATCGATCCTGATAAGAATGAGGAAAATATAAAAACCATACTGGACATGGTCAAACTCAACCACTCAGTGCTTAACAATTATCCGCACGAACTCAGCGGTGGAATGCGTCAGAGAGTAACTATATCAATGGCACTTCTGTTAAAGCCCGAGCTTGTGATACTAGATGAACCAACTACCGGTCTCGATGTCTTGGTAGAATATAGCATTTTAAAGGATATTAAACGAATTCAGAGAGAGATGGGACTTACAATAATATTCATAACGCATGATCTCTCTATTCTCTTCGAGATTGCAGATCGCATAGCCGTAATGTACAGCGGCGAGATCGTCGAACTTGGTCCATTCAAGCGTCTTCTTGAAAACTCAGCCCACCCTTATACTTATCTTCTCCTGAGAAGTATGCCTCTCGTAGGGGTAAATATGGAATCTATTGTAAAAATAAAGGGGACACCAGTAAGTTTTTCAAGCGATCTTTCTGGGTGTTTCTTTCATCCACGCTGTCCATTCAAATCATTGGGTTGCGATACTGAGCATCCAGAATTAATCAAGATAAAAAACGAAGATCATTTCCACAGGTGTATGAGATATCCTTCGTGGAAATCAGTAAAATACTCCTAGTCTACTTTCCTGTAATCAGCGGCAGTGGAAGGCCCGATCCCCTGATTATGTTCCTGAGTTTTTGTGGATCACTTTTGAGTTTGTTCATAGTTAAAATAACCTAAACTATTCCTAATATCCCACTAAATCTTCTTCAACAATAGAAGTAATTTCCAGATGCATCCCCTTTTCACAGAAATGTGTTAAAATGTTATGGCTTGATGCTCTATTTACCTCTTTTTTATTCTTCTTTTTACTATTTTTCCATAGCCTATACCATCTTTCCCTGTATTTTCAATGTAATCATAGTAAGTGCATTGTAACCAAGGCAGAGAAACATGGCTTTGACCCTGTACCTTCTAACAATGGTGACAAAGCTATGGCCCCCATGCATGACCCATTTCGCTATTGAGTGTGGTCTCTCTCCAGTAGATCGTTTTCTCGTGATCTCGAGATCTCGAGATCTCTCCTTATTTTATAGATCGGAA
>JAKBSB010000045.1 GCA_021845155.1 Thermoplasmata archaeon | reverse complement strand
ACTATCGTCAAATGTCATCTTAGGTTTTTTTTCCTGCATATATATTCCTCCCTCGTTTTCTCCTACCAGTTTCCTATATGGTCGTATATATACTGCAAAGATATATACCTTGACTTTTAAGTTTTTGTGTGTTAACTGAAACAGACACGAAATCTTATAATTGATCACATATGCAGAAGATATGATATTTGAAATGTGTCACACTCTGGAAAAATTACAAAATTAATTATGATCCATGTTGTTTCATGCCTTATAAATGAAAGCGAATGTGGTATATAACCTGGAAGAGAAATTAAGGATCGTACTTGAAGGAATGAACTGAACCGTAATAGTATCTGAATTATGCAGAAAATAGTACGCCGTCGAAGAGGAATATCAAAATTCAGGAAAAATCTATTCGAACCTGACGATGTCCATATTCCAAAAATATAATCTAAAAGATGATAATGCAAGTAAATGAACAGAGCTTTCAAAAACAACAATCCCGGTGGAGAAAATATTGCCCCTTCAACGTCAAGATTTTCGGTTAACAACATGGATCAAACTGCAGATCCGTTCACCGATTTTTACAGATATGCCAATGGGAAATGGCTGGATTCCAATCCCGTACCAGCCGACAAAACAAGCTGGGGAACATTCAATGAACTATATGACAGGAATAATTACATGCTCAAAATAATAGCAGAGACATGTGCAGAACATTCCAGTTCAGAACATAATAAAGTCAATAAGATGGTTGGGGACTTTTACAAATCAGCCATGAATACTGATCTTATAGAGAGTCTTGGGATGAAACCAGTTAGGGACATCATGGAAAAGATAATCGTTACAGAAACAAGGGAACAACTTGTTGAAACCATTCCCTATCTGCACAGTCTTGGAATTTTTCCATTCTTCAGATCCTATTCTAAGGGGGACAAAAAGAACAGTTCAATCTACGCCTTCTACTTCATGCAGGGAGGTCTTTCTCTGCCAAACAGGGATTATTACCTGAAAGAATCATTCTCTTCAATACTGGATCAGTTTCCGCATCATATTGAGAAAATGTTTGCTCTCACAGGGAGTGATACTGGGACTTCTAAATCATACTCAGGTAATATACTGGAAATAGAAAAAAAACTGGCGAAATTCAGCAGAAGTCAGGAGGACCTCAGGGATCAGGAGAAAAATTATAACCGGTTTGAAGTGGTGGATCTTGATCGTGAATTTCCAGAAATTGGACTTAGGAATTACATGAAATTAATGGGGGTACCAGCAGTCCCTTACGCCGTGGTCGGACAACCAGAATATTTTAAATCTGTCTGCAAACTCATTTCGTCCACACCTCTTGAGAGTCTAAAATCTTATGTTATGTGGTGCATCATTAACTTTGCATCTCCAGCTCTAAGCGATAAATTTGCAGATGAGCACTTTGATTTCTTCAACAGAAAAATAATGGGCCAGGAAAAACAGGAGCCAAGATGGAAAAGATCCGTAATGGTCATGAACTCATGCATAGGGGAAGCGTTGGGGAAGCTCTACGTTGAGAAGTACTTTACGGAAGACGCAAGGAAGAGAATGGAGGTTCTCATTGAGGATATAAAGTCGGTGTTCAGGGGAAGATTGCAAAACATCTCCTGGATGAGCGAACAGACTAAAAGAAGGGCACTGGAGAAATTTGAAAGATTCAGGGCCAAAATAGGTCATCCTGAAACTTTCAGGGACTACTCAACCCTCAATATCAATGAGCATGATTATTTTGGCAACATCTTAAGGTCAGCTCAGTTCGAAATCAGGAGGCAGAATTCAAGAACAGGATCGGCAGTTGACAGGAATGAATGGTTCATGACTCCACCCACAGTGAACGCATACTTCTCTCCCACGGACAATGAGATAGTCTTTCCCGCAGGAATACTGCAGCCGCCATTCTTTGACGTCACCATGGATGATGCGGTCAACTACGGTGCCATAGGTGCAGTTATATCACATGAAATAACACACGGTTATGATGACCAGGGAAGCACATTCGATGCCGATGGAAATCTCAGGAACTGGTGGACGGAGGAGGACAGGAGGGAATTCAACCAGAAGGCAAAGGCTGTCATAGATCTCTACAGCGCACAGGAGATTCTTCCCGGTGTCAAGGTTCACGGAGAGAGGACAGTGGGTGAAAACATAGCAGATTTCGGTGGTGTAAGCATTGCTTATGATGCAATGGAACGCAGGTTGAAAATGAATCCGGAATTGAGGAAGGAGATCGATGGTTTTACCCCTGAACAGAGATTTTTCATATCATGGGCTCAGGTTTGGAGAGGAAACATGAGGGATGAGGAGATCAGGAGACGGATAATAATTGATCCACACGCTCCAAACAGCCTGAGAGCAAGCCTTCCTGCATGGAACCATCCAGAGTTCGAGATTGCATTCAATATTTCAAAAACCATGCAAGCAGAGAAGAAAAGACAAAAAATAACAATCTGGTGATGAAACTGGTTCAGTTGTTTTTCAATCCGTGTTTTCATGAGATTCAATTCTCTCACTGGAAAACTCTCTCATGAAAAGTGTGGCAACACCAACAACCACGATTACAGATCCAATGATTACAAAAAGATCAAATATGGATGAGAACTGGATAATCGTCCCAGCAATAGTTCCAGAGAGGAATGTTGCCGAAAGTGCAAGTGTGTTTACTGTCCCACTGATCCTGGCCATCATTTCCACTGGGACCTTTCTTATAAATACCGTAGTCACCACAGGGTTGATTATTCCTATTGCAAGCCCAGCTCCAAAGACCAGGGCAACCAGTATGAAGACAATAGGCGTCATAACCATGGCTATGAACATGATTCCCACAACAGCAAGAAGTGGTGCAACCACAAATCCCAGTGTACCTTTCAGATAGCCTCCGGGTATAGAACCAAGAGCCATGCCTGCAGAAAGTGCTATGAATATGACACTGAGATAATATGCAGGCAGGAAGAGGATCTTCTGCACCAGGAAGGTGAATCCTATACCAACCATTGCTATGATGAAGTTTGCGAAAATCATCAGTACTATCAACTGCATCACACTCCTGTTCTTTCTTATGAATCTTACACTTTCAGCAATGTCAGCTTTCAGGCTACCAGTCCTGATCTTTTTTTCAATTTCGACTTTCTCCCTGATAAAAAGAACCGGGATCACTGATATTATGAAGATGGCCGCAATCAGTAACAAGGCATCATAATATCCATAGTAGAGAAGAATCCCGGAAGATGCATAACCTATTCCATCAGCCAGGGATATCAACCCTGAAGACACAGATGAACCTCTCTGATACTGTTTCTCGTTGAGGAATACCTTTGTCCAGGCTGACCTCACAGAATTGACAATATCCGACATCATCCCGGTTATTACCACGCAGGAATACACCAGTGCAATTATCAGGTAGTAGCCATGAACAAACAATGCTACGAGGATCAGTCCGACTGCGGCTGATCTAACGAGAATTGATGCAACAGCAACCCTTTTTTTTCTGGATGAACGGTCTATGAGTGCTCCAAAATAGAAACTGAATATGAGCGGAAAAGTGAAGAGACCATCTGCAAGGCCTGCAACAAGCGCAGACCCGGTGAGAGCAAGTGTTATCCAGAGTACTGAAAGGGAAAAGGCGGTTGTTCCAACCCTTGATACTGATCCAGAAACCAGAAGGAGGTGGAAGTTCCTGGGAAGCGATTTTTCCCTCTGTTTTACATCCCTGTGAATTTTATACATATAACTTTCTCTGATACGTAATCTTATAAGTGATATATAAATTTGTCACAATATGGTAGAGAAAAAGGAAGGGGTCAGGAAGAACCTGGTTGAATCCTTCGGTAACAGGACCAAGCTTTCCATCATTATCCTTCTCTTTCAGAAGGGAAGAATGACGGCCACCCAGATGTCAAAGTTCATTGAAACTTCCAGGTCAAATCTGTACCAGAATCTCAAGGAAATGGTGGATGAAGGGATACTCAAGGAGCCAGAAACAAAAATAAGGAAAAATTACGTTGAGAAGTATTATTCCCCAAATGTCGAATTGTTCCAGGGTTTTTCCTTCGAAGATCAGATGAAGGTCATAGAAAGTAAAGATCCGGAACAGCTGAGGGAATATCTAATATCGGCTATCATGAGCCAGATTCTCAGGTTAAGGATCATTGCAGAAGAGATCCAGATGATCTCTTCAGATGAGATGGACAGGGTCCGTGATATGTACAGGGAGGGAAACATACTGTTTTCCAACTCCTGGGTATCTGAAAGTACATACCGGAAGGCAATCAGTCACATCAAGGAGGTTCTGTACAAAATTATTGATGAGGAATCAGTTTCCAGCTATGATGAAAAAACCGATACCAACAACCTCATATTCATAGGCATCCCAAAACTTTAGTGCATCTTTTATCATAATATTATATGGAGTTGAAACAGTCAAAACGACAAAATATGTGCACTGGAACGGATTTTACCGATGGAATCATGAAGGCGGGTAGGCAAATCTGCTCAACAACCCCTTAAATACTAAGTTCAATTTATGTTTTTATGGTTGACGCCAGAAATATTGATAACAGCGCAGAAAACGAAAAGATTCTGGAAGAAATGATGAACCAGAATCAGGACGAAATTGTTGCTGACATAGTGAATTTTGTATCATCGAACCTTGATTACATGAGCCCTGATTCATACAATCTACAATACTTTTATAAAAAATACTGGGAATCGAAAGGAGTGAAAGGCTCTATACCTCCGGGAACCAGATGGAGGAAGTATATGGACGGGATCGAGCAGAAGGCAACTCAAAAATTCAGGAGCAGGTCGTGAATACACAGAGTTTTATAACCAACCAGGAGAACTTTTGAATTTGTTAACTTTTAAGTATTCACGACATATGTTCCATCCGATAAAATGGCAGATTATAGAAATCCTCTGGAATCGAAGGCACATCAATCAATACATCTCATTGAGGATGGAAAACCACACGAGGCCTTGAAGCTCATAGAGGAAGTTCTGAGGGTCTCACCGGAAGACCCAGATTTCATCAATATAAGGGCATCTGCCCTGCACGAAGTGGGACGGGATGAAGAGGCCATTGAACAGATCGAAAGATGCTTGAAAATCGATCCTGATGATGTGCTTTATCTCAGAAACAAGGGACTGATTCTATACGATATGGGCAATTATGACGAGGCGATTAAGACTCTTGAAATATCACATTCAAAGGACCGCAGCGATTCAACAACAACCTATCTGATGTCATCCAGCTATCTTGAGACTGGAAACTACTCCATGGCGCTTGAATTTGCAAATAAAACCTTGAAAATAGATCCAAAGGATGCAGAAACTCACTTCCTCCTTTACAGGATTTATGATTCCATGGAAGACCACAATAAATCCTTAAAAGAACTTCAGGCCGCGATAAAGTACGATTCGGAGAACATAGAATACCGCATAAAATATGCCAGGAACTTATTCGATGATGATGAGAGAGAGAAAGCATTGCAGGAACTGGAAAAACTCACAACAAAATTGGGTAACTATGAAGAATCCTATATTGAGAAAATAGAACTTCTCTTTGAATATTATGAAAATTACGAAGCCCTGAAAACATGTGATTACGCCATCAGGAAATGGCCACAGGAGCCTGATTTCATGTACTTGAAGGGCATCATTCTTTCCGACGACGGCAACGATGAAGAGGCTCTTGAACTCATAGACGGGGCTCTGGCAATCCGAAAAGAGATCGGGTATGAAGAGGAAAGGACACAGCTGCTTGGATACCTGGGGCGATTCCAGGAAGTCATTGAATCAGTCTCAAAAAACCCAAATCTCCTTGACAGGTCATTTGATGTTTTTCCAACCTATGTTGAGGCATTGATAAAGGAAGGAATGAAGGATAGGTCAGTTGAACTGGTGAAGGATCACATTGATACATTGAAGCCGGAAGATATCATTGAAATTCTGGATGTATATACAGAAACGAAGAATACTGATGATGTGCTGTCTATCTGTGACCTCTGGTTTGAAAAGAGCGGACACATGGAAATCGCTCTTATTCTCAAGTTCAGTATTCTCCTGTCCGATGGAAGGATGAACGAATCACTGGAATCGGTGAGATCAAACTACGAGAATCTTACTCCCGATGGTAATGCATTAACAAGGGTGTATGTCGCAAGAAGACTCTATGGAATAGGGGAATATGAAAAAGCACTTGGCGAGTTAAACACCGAATACGACGAAAATTTGGATGCAGAGATAGAGGACAATGTGGAACTTACCCGCATAGTCCTGGAAATGAAAATAAACGGCAAGGATCAGGGAATGCAGACTCTAAGGGATTTTGCCAAAAGAGTGGGCTACATTGAGGCATCCGCAATGATCTGGGAGTTCATGCGGACGCTGGAGCACTCAGACGATTCATTACTTTATGATCTGCTTAACAATGTCATGCCTGCTGATGATGAGGAACCATGAATCCAAAAACATATTCAGATGAAGATGCTGTCATCAGTGAATACGAAGGTAAGGGTGATATCGCAGTCATGATTCTTGATTTTGACCATGGAACTATTATATTACGGGACATAAAAACACCATCAGGTGATATGGTCTTCGATCAGAGGGTCAACGCATATCGTGCATCTGCATACATGTACAGTAGAATCGTAAAACAGTTCCCTGACGCAGAGGACAGGGTATTTGAAAAGTCTCCAAAGCTGGAACTGTCACATTCCGAGACTCTGAGAAGTTACCAGAAAAAAGCAATAACAAAATGGAAAGAGAACAATTACAGCGGAACAATTGTTCTTCCCACTGCCGCAGGAAAAACACACATTGGCATGGAGGCCATCAGGTTACTCAGGACGTCGGTTCTTGTTGTTGCTCCAACCATTGAGCTCATACAGCAGTGGCGTTCAAAGCTGGAAAGTGCATTCGGAATAGAGGTTGGGCAGATAGGAGGAGGTGAGAAAAACTTTCTTCCGGTGTCTGTTTCAACCTATGATTCAGCGTACCTCATGGCGGAAACAATGGGGAATAAATTCAGGCTTGTCATATTTGACGAGGTACATCACCTTGCGTCAGATCAGTACATAAACATTGCAAAGATGTTTGCATCCCCTTACAGGCTGGGCCTGACCGCAACCTATGAAAGAACAGATCTGCTCCATGAGAAGCTTGAAGAATACATGGGGGGAAAGATATTTGAGATGGGTTATGAGGAACTTGAAGACTATCTGGCCGATTTTCGTATTGTAAGGATACCCGTTGAGCTTACTGATGAAGAGGAGGAGGAGTACAGAGCCAACAGGGAGATATTCCTCCATTACATCAGGCGGGAAAGGATAAGGCTGAAAGGGCCATGGGATTTTGAGAAATTCATAATGAGATCATGGAATCCAGAGGGAAGGGAAGCACTTCTTGCATGGAGAAGATCAAGGGAGATAGCATTCAGTGCGAGAGTGAAGATCGATACTGTTAGATATGTGCTGACGAGACACAGGGGAGAGAAGGCAATAATCTTCACTGAAGATACAGATACTGCATACCTTATTTCGAGGGAATTTCTCATTCCGGCCCTGACCTACCTTACCCCGGGACCTGAGAGAAAGGAGTATCTCCAGATGTTCAGGGATGGGAAGGTGACTGCACTTGCAACATCCAGGGTTCTGGACGAGGGCGTGGATGTTCCCGATGCAACCATCGGCATAGTGCTCAGTGGTTCAGGAAGCGCCAGACAGTACAGGCAGAGACTGGGTCGGATTCTCAGGCCAGGTTCCGGCAAGAAGGCAGTTCTTTATGAGGTAGTGGCAAAAAGCACTTCAGAATACGCAACTTCATCAAGGAGGAGGAAAGGTGTTCCCAACAGATCTGATGATAGTTAAGAAGAGCAGGAAGGGTGATATCAGGCCGGTATTCCTGTCATCAGATTCCACGGATCTTGCGGTAAGGGTCATAGATTTTATGAAAACCGCTGTGAATCACAATATGGATTTCATAGATCGTGGAAGGAAGGAAATTGAGGTCAGATCCAAGAATCACAAGGTCATCCGTGGATTATTCCTTCTTATGGAAAGGAGGGGTAAATTCAGGTCACCATCCCTCCTTGATGCTTCTGAAATAAGAAGGCAGATATTCAGCAGGGCCACACTTCCCGTACTGGATGAGAAGACACGCATGGAAATTTTCATGAATATTGCAAGTGAATTGAAAACAGACGTGGTTTCTGTGCAGAACGCCATGTACGGCGACAAGGAAAGTGAACAGATTCTTGCTGAAAATCTTGAGATGGACCCTGAGGACCTCTGCAAGGCATTTAACATGGAACAGGTCGAAACAATCCTGATGCACAGTGTATCAATGGAGATAAGAGGTGTAAAGGACTGGTATGGAATACTCAGGAGAGTGAAAACCCTCGGTCTTCTCTGCACCATACATGCAGGAGAGCAGGGAATTGAATCCCTCAGTGTCTCGGGTCCAATGTCAGTCCTGGAACGATCTGAACGGTATGGTATGAGGGTTGCAAGACTTTTCCGGACAATATGCAGGGAAACATCGTGGGAGATTGAGGCATCCATAATGCTAAAGGACAGGGATTCTGGGGGAAAAAATACTTTCAAATTCAGGGCAGGAGATGAGATGTCAGATTATTTTCCGGACTTTGACATGGACCAGGGTACTCCGGATGGTACGCTTCCCATTAACCTGGATACCAGACCTCTGAAGGTTCCTGAAGGGGTGGTGGTTCCTTACTGTTCCATAAAAACCGGTGAGGGTGAAATTTTCATAAACATCTCGATTCC
>JAKBSB010000044.1 GCA_021845155.1 Thermoplasmata archaeon | reverse complement strand
GATCTGAGAACTTCGGACGTGGAAAATTGCCTAAACTGGGACACCCTCACCATGAACCAGGACATCATCACGGGCAGTGACCTTGTGTCAACTTGAAAAGTGTTCCTGTAGAGATCTAATTGCAGAATTTGGACTATTTTTCCTCTTTCTTTCACAGGAATTATCCTAATGTTCTGTTCAGTCGCCCACCTCAGAGAAAATTGAACTAATATCATATTCTTTGTAGGTCTTCAAAACAGTTCGGGAATCTGTCCTCTCAATTTCCTCTATATCTGTCAATTCATCAAGAATCCTTTCATAGTCTTCTTTGTTCTTGCTTATTGTTACAGTCACAAAATCGATATCTCCCAAAAGAAAATAGATTGAAACTATACCTCTGATACCAAGTATCTTTCTGGCTACAGTTTCTTTGTAACCTGGGGCATATTTTGCCCTTACAAACGTTATGGTAACAAAGTTAAATCCTAAATTTCCATAATTTATCCTTGGAGCGTTTTTTCCTATTATATTGCGCCTTTTCAACCTATCTATCCTTCTGCTGATTGCCGATGGAGAAAATATCCCAGTGCGAATACCAATTTCTCTTAATGGCATGTCTGAATTCTCCAAAAGCAGTTCCAGAATTTTTCTATCATGGAGGTCCAACAATTCCATGTGAACAATATTGCTCAATTTTAAATAAAGTTTTATAATCGTTCACATCAAATGTGTAAAATGGGCAATAATTTCCTACAAAATTACAATATGGGAGAAATTCAGTTAAAAATAAATATTGCTTAGTTCATATATTCTGAGAGATTCCCATGAACAGATATGAAACTGAAAAAGTCCCGTTAATAAAAACTGAAATACCCGGTCCAAAGAGCAAACTTCTGCTTGACCGGCAGAAGAAAATGGAAACCCGAACAATTGTCTACCCTGACTCATTCCCAATAGGGATCAAGAGAGGGAGTGGTTCAATAATTGAAGATGTTGATGGGAACATGTATATAGACTGGATGACTGGCATTAGTGTCTTAAATCTGGGTTACAACGATGGAATCAGGAAGGCTATAACTGATCAGGTCGAGAATACCTGGCATGCACTTGAAATTCCTACGGATGTTAGATTGGATTTTCTGGATAAGCTTCAAAACTCATTTCCTACTGGTATGAAGGGGTACAGAACAATATTCGGGATAAGTGGTGCGGATTCATGCGAAACGGCGATAAATATTGCCCACAGTGTCAGCACAAAGGGAAAATCAACTATAGGTTTCGAGGGTGCCTATCATGGTGTTTCTGGGGGAATAATATCAGCAACTTCAGGAATAAAGTACAAACAGACGTCCTTCAGCCAGGGCTTCAATATGATAAGAGTGCCATATCCATATGCACTATGGTATAAGGAAGATGTTTCAGACATTATTTCGGGAATGAGGAAAATGGTTACGGATCCGGAAGTGGGTTACGATCTACCGGATTCGGTAATTGTAGAACCAATACAAGGGGAGGGTGGTTACATAGTCCCGCCCCAGGGATTCCTGAAGGCCATAAGGGAATTCTGTGATGATTTCGATCTTGCATTGATAGTCGATGAGGTTCAGACCGGAATGGGCAGAACCGGAAAGATGTGGGCATTCGAATGGGAATCAATAAAACCCGACATTGTCTGTGTCAGCAAATCAATTGGTGGGGGTATCCCCATGTCACTCGTCTATTATAGAGATGATTACGACAAAAAACTAAAAAAGCCATTCCACATGGGAACATACAGGGCAAATCCACTGGCAATGTCAGCAGGAATTTATGTTCTTGAAAATGTACCGAAATATTTCCATAGGGTGATTTCGGACGGAAATTCAATGATCAGAAAATTCAAGCAAATAGATTCTGAAAAAATTATTGACGTAAGGGGAAAAGGTTTCATGATAGGTGTAGAAATGGGCAGAGATGGGAAACCCATGGGGAATACGGAAATGTCCGAACTGAAACATGAACTTCTTGAATCAGGTCTCATAATGCACACTTGTGGACATTTTGGAAATGTTTTCAGGTATATGGGGGCTCTCAACATTCCAGAGGAATTAAACGAAATAGGTATTGAAATATTCGGTAATGTTGTAACTAAAATACATGAGGTGAAATGACTTGACATCAGGAAGCCTTCATAAAAACGTAGGAGGGTTATGGGCGGGGGTATTCCAGTCAATTGCCTTCATTGCACCTGCGGCAGTTGCAGCATCTTTTCTGGTAGTTGAGACATCTTTTGTTGGAGCGTCAGCAACTTTCGTATTCTTTCTCGCAATTATTGGCGTTTCCTCTGCAATGTATATGAACTATGTATTCGCGGGACGAATTTCACATGCTGGTGGTTATTACGCATATGTTTCGGCTGGCCTTGGACCAAGGTTTGGAATATTTTCCGGCTGGCTTTATTTTATTAATGTGCTTGGGGCGCTTAGCGGCTTTGCGGTGTTGTTTTTTGCAGGGGTTCTGTGGCCTCTCGTTCCAGAACTCGCTTCAAATGCCTATGGCTGGATTCCACTTGCCTTCATCCCTCTTATAATCATACTGGTTCTTCTTTACAGGGGACTGAAACCATCGCTGACATACACAATAATTGGTGCAGTGATCGAAATAAGTTTTCTGGTCATAATTTCAATCGCAATAATTATCAGGGCGGGGCCCTCCAACTCTATTATACCTTTTACGCCGAATGGCAATACATTTGGTAATCTGGGACTTGCTACGATTTATTCAATACTTGGTTTTGTGGGAGTTGGTTCTGTAATCACACTGTCAGAAGAATTGAAGAGTCCTAAGAAGAATATACGAAAAGCAATATTCATTGCAATGGGAATAACCGCAGTGGTTTACGTTCTGGTTTCATATTCAATGGTAATAGGGTGGGGAATAAACAAAATCGGATCGTTTTCAACAGCCACTAATCCAGGGTTTACAGTCGTTGATAACTATTTCGGCCCAATTGTTATGGCGGTATTCATAATTATAACACTTAACAGTTTCATTTCAAACGGTATTGCAGAGGGAAATGCATTCAGCAGAGAAGGTTTTGCCTTGGCCAGGGATGGAATTATATTTCCAAAATCAATGGCAACAGTTCATAAGAAATACGGTTCACCAAATAAGGTTATACTTGTTGAATGGCTGATAATTGTTGCACTGACACTTGTAGGTGGTTTGATTTTTGGACCTTTCATAGGAGCCACTATAATCACTGCAGTCAATGGAGTTGTTCTTTACATAGTACATATTCTGGCTAATTTCTCTCTTCCCATATATGGTAAGAAGACAATGAAACTCAAGCTCAAGGGGTTACTCCCTCTTGCACTTGGCCCTCTACTTGCTACAATTGTTTATGCTTTCGCAATCTATGGAGAATTTGTTCCATTTCCGTCTTCTCCCGATAATATCGGTGCATACTCGATCATTGCGGCAGTCATAATAGGAATTGTCTTCGCAGCTGTTCTGTCTGTTTTAAAGAAGAAACCCGATCTGGACAGTGTGGGGACTGAAAAGGCATCCATATCAGAAATTGGGTCCGGAGAGAGATGATATCTAAAACAATTTCAACGACGGTATCGTAAATTGCAATTCAAACATTCACTCATTATGTTTACTGTTTTTCATGGAGTATTTTTCAATCATTCTGGCAACTACCTCCGATTCGCGGTTACCTGAATTTACGAGGTTTTCAATTATTTTTTTGCGGTCAGCGACCGGGCGGTTCTGGCTAAGTTTCCATTTCCCATAGACTTCTTCAACTTCGATTCCGAAAGCAACAATCTCGTTGACCATCTTCTGGTAATATTCCTCAAGTTCCTTTCTCTCTTCTGTCCATTCTGGATCAAAGTACTGGGAAAGTTTAAGGAGTATGGAATTGGTCTGGTCCCTGTCTACAATCTTCAGGATTCCGGTCATCTTAACTGTCATGTAATCCCACGTCGGAACGGATTTTTCAATTGTGTACCATCTTGGAGATATGTACTGGTGCGGACCGAGAAAAAGCACAGTAGCTTTTTTGCCCTCTGCAGCCTTCCAATGGGGGTTCTCCCTTGACATATGTCCAAAAAGTGTAATTTTTTCATCACTTCTCTCATATAGTATTGGGATCTGTGTGTTGAGGACATCTTCTCCATAAGGTGAGAGGAGAAGGGCGAAACTGTTCTCCCCTATGAAATCCAAAATTGTGTCAATATTGTCGATCTTGAAGTAGTCAGGTATGTACATAAACGACTATAATGTTATTACTTATTTTACTGTTGCACTATGCCTGAATGGGGCCACAAGGACATAGGACCTCATTTACTCTACTTCATGGTTCTGCAAATTGAGTCACTTATGGAAAGTAAGACTGGGAATGAAAAGGAAAAGATAGCCTCTTACCATATACCTGGAAGGGATAGTTTGAGTCACCAACAAGTTCTAGGATGCTTGAACTCTTCGATAATATAGAAATATTCCTCCTTCTAAGTGAAGGAGAGTTCGTCAGGACATTTTTCACCGGCTTGAATGGGAAACAGAAAATTGTTCTCAAACTCCTGAAGTCTCATGGGGATAAATGTACTTTTTAGCGAATTATTCTTTTTAAACAATCCCCCTATTTTAAATTTTTAACTGCGGAAAGTCATGTCGATATACCAGATGAGCGTATTTCAGAAGATGAATTGAAGGAATCCATATGTATTTTAAACTAGGAACGAGAAGCTCTCTACAAATCATATTCTCAAGCTGTAATCCCAGAGTGGGTTCATAGAAAAGTAATAAAGAAGTTGGAAACCGGTGAAGTTTCCTATGATCTTGAAGTAGGCACTTAGGTCATAAAATTATAGGGATCATCTGACCTTGGTGCGGGTTACCTTTTCATCGTCTTTTCGTCGAATCAGTTTTTCACATACGGTCAGAGACAAAACGATATTGACAATATTCGTTCAATGGTGCTTTAAAGCTTTTTTCTCGAAGATCACGATATCATTTAACAATCCTAAAAATGGACTACCCACACAAAGGTTGGAAGAACCACATAAATATTAATAACCAGGCCCGTAAAACACTGGGTCTCCATTTAAATGCTCCGACCGGGATTTGAACCCGAGTCGTCGGCTCGAAAGGCCGAAATGCTTGACCGGACTACACCATCGGAGCGTTCCTGCGTATAACGTTAGAAATTATATTTACCTTTTCATTGCAAAATTCCTGTAAATATTGGAAATCGTTGAACGTTAAACATGCTTGAGGTCCTGTTCAGGCAGACGGTACCTGAGGATTCCGCAGTACCCACCAAAGCTTTTCACAACATTTCCAGGATCACTGTGAGAGCTGAATACATGTACATTTCCACCCGAATTCTTCAACTTCCCAAGGATGGCTCTGCTCTCTTCAGTTTTAAATGCATCCTCAGAGAGGAGGAGAGTCTCAATGGCTCCAGAATCAATAGCCTTTTCAACCATTTCCTTACCATACACTGCCAGATCATTAACCTTCAGGTTTTTCAGGAACGTTTCTATCAATTTCTGTTCCTCAACAAGCCTCATTGAAGAAAAGATGTCTTCGCTGTCCTTCGAAGCAAGAAATTCATAAATGGCGGCTTCATCTGACCGGTTTGTTGGAAAGGTGAGGATTTCCACATTAAGGTCCTTTCTTCTCGCCTTAAGGTATTCGGCCAGTGATTCCCTTGTAAATCCCTGGCCAAGAATAAGCAGAAATTTACCAGTGATTGATTTGCTGATCAGTGTTTCATAAATCTCCTGAAAATAATTATTCACGTTGTTTGTGGACGAGTAGTCCTTGCCGGATTTACCAGACCTGATTCGGGCAACAACCTGTATTCCGTAATTTCTCAACAGAGAAATGATCGCTTCTTCATCGTCCAGACATATAATGTGGTATTTCGTCTTGTAAAGGCCTTCACTTGCCTCGGTGAGCATCTTTCTCTGTTGTTCACCCCAGGCATCTTTCTTCAGGTTTAAGGTATCATCCATTCCAACCTGGAAGGAATGATGCTCCCCGAGAATATTCTCATCACCAGACACAATCTTTCCCAGTATTTTGAGGTTGCTCGAAAATTCCTGGAACTGTATGCTTTCTACTGTGAGCGTAAGTGTAACCGGTTTTCTTGAGGTCTCCTTTGATCTGGTCATATCATCCTTCTTTTCCACTCTTCTCAACGTGGTCATCCTCACAAGATCTCCGGGGGATATTATGTTTTGAAGATACCAGAGATCATCCAGATCCTGTATGTGCAGCACCGTGTACCCCTCATCATTTTCAGGATCAATGATCTTCATTCTGCAACATCTCCATCAATATTCTGATCTTCTCCTCAATATTTTTTCTGTGAGTACCTGCCCAGTAAATCTTGTGGCAATCACTGCATATATAGATATCAAGTCTCCTTTCTGCCACGCTCTCTGGTACCATCTCATCTCCATAAGGCGGACTCATTTCCTCAAGAATTCCATTGCAGGACGTACATCTTGTGAAAAATCTTGAAGGATCAGGGGGATATTTTCTGAAAAACTCCAGCAGCTGGCCATCTGGTTCATCATTCTTTATAAAAAGCGATTCCCCTGTTCTTAAGGCAAGTTTCCTGTCCCTTGTTATGACAATTCTGTCGGACTCTGTAGCCATGCCAATAATCTCAGAATCAGTCAGTGAGGAATCCGCATAAAATGCGTCAAATCCGCACAGTCTGATCCACCTTGCAAATTTACCCAGCATTGCGTCTGCAATGAAAAGCTTCTCACCCACTCTTCCACCTTTTCATCAGATCATTTTCCACACCCATGAGATCAAGGATTCTTGAAACAACGAAATCTATCATCTCCTGGGATGTCTTTGGCCTGTTGTAATATCCCGGAATAGCTGGTGCTATAATTGCACCGTCTCTTGAGAGCCTGTACATGTTTTCAAGCACTATTGTACTGAGAGGCATCTCTCTTGGAACAAGAATCAGGCGTCTTCTTTCTTTGAGAGCAACAGCAGCAGATCTTGTTATCAGTGTGTCCGATATGCCTGAGGATATCTTTCCAAGGGTTGAAATTGAGCATGGTATGATTACCATTGTGTTGAATCTGAAGCTTCCGGAGCTGATTCTTGCAGCTATGTCTTTGTCGTCGTAGGTATATGTTGCCATGCTTTCAACATAATCTATTTTGTAATCTGTCTCAAGTTCAAGAACACGATTGGCGCTTTCAGATATGGCAAGGTGTACCTCATAGTCCTTCAGATTCTCCAGAAGTCTTATTCCAAGCACACTTCCGGATCCTCCTGTAATTCCAACCACATAAACCTCTTTCATTTAAATAACCCGGATTATTTTATAAGAATATGCCTGCTATTTATTTTAGGGTTGGCTTTCAAATACGGGAAACGGTTTTTAGCCGCCAAACTTGTAATTATGGAACCATCTGCAGATAATCAATGCTTCCTGTTAAACACAAAATAGAGTATGAATGTGACCGCAACTATCCCTACAATTATTGCAACATTCCTTTCAGTAACCGACGCTGGGTTTATGGTAGGTGTTGACCATGAAAATCCAGGGTATGCCCCCGAATCAAGGGCCTTTATGTTTGTGTATCCACTTACCTGGGACGAATCATTGGCAACTGCCCAGAAAGCCTTTGTCATGTTGGCAACGGTTGGAGATCCTATGCTGGATAGGGCAACAACAAGGGAACTGCCGTATATGTTCATTCCCGTGTAAGACAGGTCAAAAACTATGAGTTCCTGTGTCGCATTTGCACTCCAGTTGTACGTCACAATAGTTCTGTTGTCTATGACATCAGTAAAGAAGTTATTCCAGTCTGATGAGGTGATGGTGAAGTTTTTCGTATTGTGGTAATAATAAGTTATGGAGGGAAGTGTAGATGGAGGGGGAGAAAGGGGAGGCGTGGAAGCATATGCTGCTGGCATGACAAAGAGTCCCGCCATAATCACTGTTAAAATAATGCCTGTTAAATATCTTCCTCTGTCCATTGGTTTATCCACTACTCGATTTGGGTCAATGCAAACAGATAATATAATTCTTTTGCGGATTATTGCTTTTTAACGAAGAGGTTGTTGTCCAGATCCCGATCAAATGATATTTTTCCTTGGTTAGCCAGCTTAACAGTTGCTTTTCTTACTGCAGATCCCGGGATCCCCATAAGTTTTCCAGCTTTAACAATCTCCCTTACGGATCGACCCTTATTCTTGAGAACCAGTTCAATTCCTGCCATGAGTTTTCTTCTAATTCTTAAGGTTCGAAATGAAGCTATGCCTGATATGACAAGAAATGCAGAAATCTCCGGCATCCATCCAACGACAAGCACCTTCCTGCTTACCTCTATGGTTTTTCCATTGAAATAAACCTTCAGTGTCACATTATTGTATCCATAGGGAAGATTCATGTCCATTGTGCTGGAATTGCCCTCGTACTTTCCATTCAGGTACCAGGCAAACATAAGATTATGGGAATGATTCCCAAATTCCACGCCTTTCAGATATGCAGTGGTACCGACAATGCTGATTCCAATTTCTGCACCGGTAATATTATCATAGTATTCAACGGAAACCGTCCTGGCAATACTGGAGTTGGAGTTTCCGCACATGTCCAGAGCGACCATTCCAATGCTGTAGTTTCCATTGTGTGGGAACCAGATTCTCATGCTTCCCGAATCATTTGTTACCGGAAGATCAATTGTTGTATTGCCTACATGGAGAACAAGCTTTTCCAGTGGTGTCCTATCACTGATCAGATAGTGCAATGTGGTGTGATTGACATTAATAAGTTTAATCTGTGACAATTGCA
>JAKBSB010000043.1 GCA_021845155.1 Thermoplasmata archaeon | reverse complement strand
AGATCTGGGATGTGGAATATTCTGTCATTGGCACAGTGAAGGAGGGGGAAAACCTGATCCTCAAGTTCAATGGCGAAGAGATACTCAATCTTGATCTCTCTTTCCTGACATCCGGTCCAATGTACTGCAGAAATTTCACGGAAAAGAAAACAACATCAAACCAGTACCTGATGCCACCCGAACCTTCAGATCTTAACGTCTTTGCCGTTAAATTCATGTCCGCATATCTCAACTCCTCCCGGTTTCCGGTCACAAGACAGTATGACCACACTGTAAGAGGGAACACTGTTGTTGGACCTGAGCAGGGTTACCCAAATCATGAAACACACTCGGACTGCGCCATAATAAGGCCAGTGCACACATCTTTCAGGGGACTCGGCATAACATCTGGATCACTGAGCAGGATGGTAAAGATTGACCCTTACAACGGCACAATGCATACCATGTGCGAAGCTTACAGAAACCTCATAGCAGCCGGCGTCAGCCCCCACTCTGTCATTGATTCCCTTAATTTCGGCAACCCGGAGGAACCCGAGGTAATGGGGCAGCTGGTATCATCTATAAGAGCCATCGGTGATTTCTGCAGGAGGTTTTCACTGCCTATTGTTGCCGGAAATGTATCTCTTTATAATCAGTCGGGAGGAAGAAATATAAAACCCACTCCAACCATAATGATGGCCGGTATAATCGAGGATGTTAGAAACTACACTCCATCATTTTTTACATCAGAAGACAGGGATATATATGTTATCGGTGAACCGCAAACCAACCTGGGAGGCAGTGCATACCTTGAATATATGGGCATGGAAGGGCAGAGCATAGCACCGCTTGATCTCAGGGAGCTGGAGAAGATAACTCCCGTCCTTTCGAGGATGCAGGGGACTGGAATTGTCGAGGCCTGCCATGACATTTCACAGGGGGGGCTTTTTGCATCCATCTGCGAGATGGCCTTCGGAAACCGTACCGGGATCAAGGCTGACATTTCATGGATTTCAGGGGAACGCACCGTGCACAAGCTGTTTGCAGAAGGAGGGAACAGATTCCTGGTCCAGATCGACAGGAAAAATGAGGAACAGTTTCTGAAAGAGATGGAGGGAATCCACCATACCTTTTTAGGCACTACCGGAGGCGACAGGATTGTAATTACGGACAACGGACGGGAAAGCCTTAACAAAGGGATAGAGGAAATAATGACTCCATGGGAAAACGGGCTTGAGGAATACTTTTGAGAATCTCTTCATAATAACATTTTTCCTGGGAACCTGATCACTTCTGGATGGATCCCGGTAGGAATTTATGTTCAGTGGATTCTTCTTGAAATGCAATAATTATATCATGTGCTACAATAGGAGTTCCATGGATGATTACCTGGACGAAAGCATATTCATTAAAGAACTGGACGTAACAATAAGGATGAGCTACAAGCTTAATTTTGATGCAGAGAAATTCTGCGGATATTCCAAGATATTCAAGGGAGTTCCTGAAAAAGAGGAAGAGAGCTTTGAAATTTATATGGAGAATTACGAATGCGGTATGGATCGCCAGAAGGCAATGGAAAAATTCAACAAACTAGTGGAAGAGGTTAAAGCGGGGAAGATTGACGTAACTTTCTGAGTGTAAATGCCCATCAGATCTTCACAACCAGGTTTATCCTGCTGCCATCAGTAAGCTTAAGTTTTTCTCTCAGATAGAAAGGTGATATTATTTCAAGCACATCGCTGTAAACTGATCTTTCTGGAAGTATTGCGGCACATTCCAGCCCGCCTATACTTCCCGAGAATGCCTTGACCGCTCCAAAAGTCCTGTCATCCGTAACGAAACCCTCAATATGAATCCCGGTGGAATTTCTCAATCTTCGAAGCTTGCCCTCATTTTCAGGATCTATCCTGATGTTAAGCGTACCTAGGTATGGGATAAAGCCCAGTTTTTCCTGGAACTGTATGATGTAGGATTTCCTGGATATGTAGTATCTTCCTTCACCAAGGCCGCTGATCACATTTCCGTGTATCTCAAGAGTCCTGTCAATTTCCAGGACTGAAGCAAGATCATTCATCTCTGAAAATAGTACGTCGAGACCGGCATCGGTTATGGATATGTTCTGCCTCCTGTCCTGTATCTTTCTCTGAATAAACCCTTTATCTATCAGCTTAAGTATGATTCGTGATGCGGACTGCTGGCTCACTGAGAGTTTTTCCCCAAGTTCCCTGGAAGATAAGGATACCCACGGACTTTTTCCCATTATCCTTTTGATTGTCTTCAATGTCCAGTAATCATCAGGGTCTATGCTGTTCATTTCATCAGGTATAGCCAGAAACATAATATGTTTATGTGAAAGACCGGGGGGCCTATCCTATTGTATTGATGTTCCAGTAAGCCAGTTTTTTCCCAGACGTGAACATAAGGCATCTCAGGCCGCTTCCGTGAAGCTTAAGGGCAAGATTCCTGTCATTGGTCACAACATATGCGCCCATTCCGACGGCTGTGTTGAATACGCAGTCATCGCCTTTTCCTTCAGATTCTATGGTAATAAATCTCCTCACGATTCCAAGAGCAGTCCTTGCGTTCACATTTCCAGAGGAGAGTCCCCTCAATTCGTCAATGACACATTGAGGAACGATTATTTCGCACTTGCCCACAAGATAAGTGACCTGGTCCCTGAGATCAACATGGGTTTTTACTGCGTAAACAAGGGAGTTTGTGTCCAGGACAACCTTCTTTGCAGAATCATCATTTTTCACGGTCTACAACTTCTGCTATAGCTGTATTGTTTCTTATCTTTTTTATCAGGACCTTTACAGTTTCACCCTTCTTCACGCCCGGAACAAAGATGTTGTAGCCCCTGAATATCCCTCTGCCTTCCCCTGACGGACCTATGCTTGTAACCTGTATTGTATACTGTTTTCCCTCTTCGATGTCGCTGTCATTTTCCTTTGATTCCCTGCCCATTCTTATGGGGTGCTGGGCACCACATGCTTTACAGACCAGCACAGTAGTTCTTCCGACCTTCTGGAGCTCTGTATCAGGTGAATTACACTCATAACACATGACAAATGTGTCCATGTACATGTTCATTTTTGACATGAACTGTTCCAGAGTCACCTTACGGTTTATTATCAGCCTCTTTCCGTTCAGGGTCAGCCCGATTCCAAGCTCACTCATCAGGAACTTGGTAATATGCCTTGGGTCCCTGTTTATGAGGCTGAGCATATCCCCAAAGTTTCTGACAATGGTCAGTTTTCCTTCATATATGATGTCAGGGTCAGGTATCTTGAGCCTCTCCATATTTTTGTTTGATTTTGATAAAATCTTTTCTCCCCTCTTCAAAAGGGCTTCGTAATCTCCTTGAACCATGGCATGTTATTGGACAGCTTTATTAATACTTTGACTGTTTAAAATAAACTCTGGATTTAGGCTATTCAGGAATGTTTCCTCAAAAAATATGGAACAACAGTCTAAATCTTTGATATAAATATAACGTACTTAGAATAAAGATGTACACACGATAAAATAGGTATGACAATTTCATGCCATTAACAATTTTTAGTGTCAAAAGTACGCTGATATATTGTATTATCATCAAACAAGAATAATACAATGTGAAAATTTCTGTACATATTTTGTCCGTACATTACAAAAATTTAAATACTTCCGTACGAATAGAAGGGTGAGGTTAAACCGATTGGAAGGAAAAGATACTAAGCTGACAATCCGAATATCCGAGGCAGATCTCGAGGAAATAGATGAATTTCTTCAGAAAAACAGCAGCTTTGGAAGCAGATCGGAATTCATAAGGCATGCATCAATCGATTTTATTTCAAAGAGCAGGGCACAGTTTGTAGAACCTTCAGAGACAAATGTAAACGTAAGCAGGAAACTACTGGAAACATTGAATCTTGCAATAGGAAAGGGATATTTCAGTTCAATCAGTTCCGCCCTGGGGGAGATATTAAATTATTCAACAGAGAAGGGGATTATTTCGGAACTAATCACAAAAAGGCGCCAGGAGTACAGGAATCTGGCAGAGAGTGTTTCAGACATCTTCATGGACGAACCGGACCTGGAAAAAGGAACAAAAGATCAAGACGTATTAAAAAAAGGAGGAAATTGAGATGGAAAATGAATTTGACAACAATATGGGAAAGCAGGCCCGCGAGATAGTAAGAAACTACTACGAGGACCGTGCAGATAACACAATCATATCATTTGGCAATGCTGGAAGGAGGATACTTGAAAATATCATGCCACTGGAATACAGGAGGGCGGTTTACCATTCAGTTGTAAGGAACAAGACCGGCTATCATGTAAACGACTATGCTGACAGGTATACGGATATACTGGAGATAGTTGGCCCGGAGCCAATGGAAGTTGAGCTGGTCAGCAAGCTGCAGTATGATCAGGAGAAGGCAAAGAAGGTAAAACTTGTGGAAAGGGATCCTGTAAAAATAAGCGAATCTGTCATTGACTACAATCCGCATGATTTTTCACCCTCAATAACTGCCAGTGAAATATTCTCCGGGATGGACAAGTCAAACTCATTCATACTTGTAAGCGGCTTTGGCGGCCAATTTGCCCAGCCCCTCCATATAGCATTTTCCAAACTTCTTGCAAACAGGAACATAACACACTACAATCTTGTCGTCATACCTTCCGTGAACGAATACTCAAAGAGGCATCTGGCAGAAGTAGGCAAGAAGGAACTGTCGAACATAAACCACTATATAAGAGAATATGACAACGACATTCACCTTGGTCCCCTGAATGGAACCATGGCCCAGATATCTGAAAAGGTAAAGAATCTTAATATAAGAATAGCCCGGGACCTTGAGGTTATATCCACAAGGATGTCCGGCGCACTTGAACTTCTAAGACTCCAGCTGATATCCTGAGGCAGGTAACATCTAAACAACCTAAAGGTTGTTCAGTATATCTTTTTCCTGCATGTTCCTCTCACAGTAGTAGCATCTGAGCACCAGTGGCTTTTTTGATGATACATAGAACTCGCTTGGAACAGGTTCCCTTGAATTAGTTATGCAGTTGCGGTTTGAGCACTTTATTATTCCAGTTACTCTCTCCGGAAGGTCCACCCTGAACTTCTCAACGACCTCATAATTCTTGACTATACTTATTGAAGCCTCCGGGGCAATAAGCGAGATTTTGTCAACCTCAAATCTTTCAAGATACCTACCCTCTATTTTCACTACATCCTTTGAACCTATTCTGCCGCTTGGAACCCTGATTCCAACGCTTACTGTCTGTGATCCCTTCTCATCTATCTTCAGGATTGCCAGAACCTTGATTGCCTTGCCGGCAGGAATATGATCTATGACAGTTCCTTCCCTTATTTTCGAAATTTTTAGTGTCTGTTCCATTTTCTTCACCCCAGTATTGTTGAAACAAGTGCCATCCTTACAGGTACACCATTTGCTGCCTGCCTGAAATATGCAGCCTTTTTGGAATAGTCAACCTCAGGAGATATCTCGTCTATCCTGGGAAGAGGATGCATTATTATGGCGTCATCCTTCATCTCCGAAACCGCCTTCTCATCAACGGAGTATGAACCGATAACACTCTGGTATTCATTCAGGTCTGTAAATCGCTCCTTCTGTATTCTCGTTACATAGAAAACATCCGTTTTCCTCAGTACTTCAGAAAGGCTGTCAGTCACCGTTACATCGAATCCCTTTGGCAATCTCGCAAGTATGTGTTCAGGTATCCTGAGAACCTGTGGCGAGACAAGGGTGATGCTCACGTTGAACTTTGAAAGGGCAAGTATGAGCGAATGAACGGTTCTTCCGTACCTCAGGTCTCCGATCATGGCTATGTTAAGCCCGTCTATTGCGCCCTTTTCCTTCTTCATGGTATAGAGATCCATCAGTGTCTGTGTAGGATGCTGCCCTGATCCGTCTCCGGCATTGATAACCGGCTTGGAGGAAAACCTGGAAGCAAGTCTTGCCGCTCCTTCCATCGGGTGCCTGATCACAATGATATCTGAATACGATTCAGCCATCCGGATGGTATCAGCAAGCGTCTCGCCCTTGGCAATGGAAGAACTTCCCGTATCAGAAACTGTTATGACTGACCCGCCCAGCCGGTTCATTGCGCTTTCAAAGGAAAGCCGCGTTCGTGTACTCGGCTCATAGAAGAGTGTAGCCATAATCTTTCCATCCATTACTTTCAGGGGTTTGTGCTGTTCAAGCAGCTTTGACATCTCGTCTGAAGTTTCAAAAATCTCAGTCATATCCTCTTTTGACACATCGTCAATAGAGACAACGCTCCTGTTTTTTAACATCGGGTATGAATATGGGTACTGTTTTTATATATCTTTGCCAGAAAGACTTATGGTGCCTTACGGGTGTACTGCCGGAACCGGTACGGCCGAATTACATCTGCCATATGGGTGACATCCATTGTATGCCGGCAGGATTTCATCACTTCTTGCTGAAAAGTTCCGTAACGATGCCATATCCTGTTTTCATCTTGAGTCCGGTCACGGAAAACTCAGTTCTCCCGTAGTCGTGAATACCTGCATCATTGAGGTACTGGAAAATTGAACTGAATGAAGGTATGTCGGTCGCAAAGGATTTCCCAAGGTCCCTGAGGTCAATGAAATACCTGCATATATCCTCGTTTCGCATGAGGTCAAGAAACTTTCCCAGCTGAACCGGATTTTCCATGTAATCGGGAACATCCATTTTTGCAAGCATGTTTTCACTGTTGATCTTCCCGGTCCAGATCGGTCCTTCCTCGATTGACGGATAGACTGGGGATATCTCCCTGTTTTTGTTCAGGAAACCTATGTTTTCAAGCATCGCATCCGATCCGGAGGTACCCTTTGACACCTTAATGATAACTCTGTAGAAATGGGATTTCCAGAATGATACCTGTGGCTCCAGGTAGCGGTCAAAAACCGCTGCTCTCCGTGCCAGATACGCAATAAGTGTTCTTATGCCCGCTTCATGCCTCGTGGAATCGTTTGGCAGGCGTGTTCCATACCTGCGGAAAGCCTTAGAGGGATACGACCCTGTCAAAGCTGAGAGATCAGTTGCCGTGAATGCCACGTAACCTCCATTTCTTATGTTCCGGATTGCGTCGTCCGCATACCTGACAATGGAACCATACGGGTCAACATCAATGAAATCAAAAGGCACTTCCCTTACTTCACTGTTAAAATCTTTCAGTTTAAGGGTTGCAGAACTTCCATTAAGTTCAGAGTTTCTTTCCAGGTATTTAAACGATTGGGGATTCTTTTCGCAGATTGTAACATCCACCTCAGCTTCTTTTTCAACCCTGAAACCTCTTGCCCCGGTTGATCCAAAACCATCAAGAAAAGTCTTTATTCCTGTTTGCCTGATAAATAGTATTGTGAGGTCCCGGTTTATGATCTGGGACCTGTTGTAGAAACCGGACCCAATTTTTCCAGGTCCCTTTGTCTGGCTGTTCTCAGGAATATCGAGCTGTACCTTTCCTTCCCGGATTAACAATCAGCTACCTTCTTCTCCCTTGATAACTCTTACGACCCTGAAAGGAAGCAGATTTCTGTTTATGGGGGTGATATCAAATACCCTTATTCCTTCCAGTGCCTTTATTTCCTGCAGTACCGGGTTCCTTGACTTCTTGTGGAGAGTTACAACAAGAGGTTTCTCTGACTTCAGTGTTTCAACAATCTCCTTCTGTATATTTTTAGTGACGTTTTCCAGTTTCCCCACTTCATCTATCACAATTACATCAGCTTCTTCCCTTGCTTTCTGGAGGCTTGGTATAAGTATCTCCTCAAGCAGCCTTGTGTCCACCCCGAGCTTGTCAATCTTTACCCTTGAAACTATGTCCACATCAGCAAAATTGACCCTCTTCTTGGTGTTTATATCGAAGAGGGAATACCCCTTGAGTTTTCCATGATCAACTATCTCGTTTACAAGAACCCCCTGGATGGTCATTCCGTCATTGATCAGCATATCCATTATTTTTCCAAGGGCCTCTGCTTTTATGCTTCCGACCGGTCCAGTGATTCCAATCTTCACCGCCACCATTTCAATTACCTTCCAGATACATCAGGGGATAATCCATGTCGGGCACATATCTCAGCCTTGCCTTTACCTCCTCATTCCTGTATTTTATGGTAAGGCTCACATCCATCATCTCTCCACTGAGTGTTATGTATTTGTAAACTCCCTGTCTTTTATTCACGATTTCCCTGTCAATTCTTACACTGGCTTCCTTGACAAAGGGCTGAACAAGCACACTTTCCCTGATAGCATTTTCAAGGGATTCCAGATTAGTCAGATTTATGGGGATTCCAACATACTGGTGATATATTGTTCCCAGTTTAATTCCTGCCTCAAATGTTGCTCTTTCTCTATCCGTGCAGTTAAAATAATGTTCAGCTGGATCTTGCATATTCTACCTATATGTCAGGAAGTTAAATAAACATTTTTCGAAATCTAAAAACGCATTTTTCCAAGTTGCGGGTAATATTATGAAAGAACGGCAGTAATGATACATTTTATCATTGAGGAAGAGCCCGGTAATCATGCTTTATAAGTTAATTTCAAGTCAGGCCGAAAATTATATGTTGCCTTAACTTAAATATCAATATAATGAGGCCCTCTATCATCAATGAACCGATCATTTACTCCACGGCGACATCACTGTGAATCATGTATGCACATTGACCCAGTCATGCGAAATTTCCATGGGACATAAACTTATATTCATGCCATAATCAATTATCACGACAGACCATAATGCCATCAGGACCGAAATTCTTTCATCCGGAAGCTACAAAAAGCTTCTTGAAATCCGCAGAACTATACAAAATCTCAAGAATTCTATGCCATTTACCATTGCCGCTGATCTTCAGGGAAGGATTGAAGAGAGGATCCGGATATTCGAATTCCCGCTCTGTGACACCAACTCTATGAAAATTATGTTCAAGAATGGACTCCTTGTGCCAGTAGTCAAGCAGGACTGCATTGAT
>JAKBSB010000042.1 GCA_021845155.1 Thermoplasmata archaeon | reverse complement strand
CAAACAGCATGTTTGGAATTCTGGACTCCCATACATCATCAGGAAAAGCAGATTCCTCTTCATAAGAGCTGCCAAAGGCCTCGGGCACTGATTTCAAGGCTTCAAGACGCAAATCCCTGAAATCTGCTAATCTCTCCAAGCCTATCTTTCCAATGCGGATATCTTCCATGGCTAAGTGATCGGACAGCGTTTTTCCCTCGGCATAGTAACTCCAGGCTGCTTATGAATGTTATTTTGCAACAACATGGATCATAGAAGTGCCTTTTTGAGCCTTGACACTTCCTTTATGGTCATGTTCCATTCAGGGTTTGATTCTGCAAGTTCCGACATGATTGACAGGAAAACAGACATCTGGACAGAGGGCATCGTGACTAACACGTCGGCAGAATTTGTTCTTGCTATCCCATATATACTTGCAACTATCAGGAAGTGCGTTTTTGAAAGTGTCAGCAAGCTAGACAACAGGGAATTCTGGCATTTGAGCGACCAAAACCCGGATTCCATTTCATAGGCTTCTCCCGCCTTCAGAAAATCTGGCAACTTAGAGGCTTTGTCCCTGTTCAGGTAAGAACCTACGACTTTTGCCCCGTTTTCTATATAATTTGCCATAACAAAAAAGAAGTCTTCCTCACTGCGGTTTTCACCATCGTCCTTTGGTTCGATTCCTATGCATACTACCGTAGTCTCATCCGTTTCAGACACTTCTCCAAATGCGCCTGACGCTTGTTCAAGCTTCCTCAGGTATTCTATCCTGAGGCTGGAAATCAGCTTTGCGAATGAAACCAGAGCTTCAGATATACGTTGAAGTTCCTGTGAGTTGAAAATGAAATGAGCAAAATACCTGCCTTCCTCGATGAATGAGTAGTCCAGTACAACACTTGGAAATCCGGATACAGCAAGATTTAAGACATTCTCATAAACGGTGCTCAGTTCCGACATATCCCTTCTGACCTGCCAGAGGCCATCCTGGAATTTTGCTCCCACCCTGTTAAAGAAAAGCGATATATTTTTGTCTTTTTCGGATTTAGCTGGCAGGAAAAGGTTAAACGATACTTTTCCGTCCTGAAGGCTTATTCCTACCGGCGCCCTGAAGTTTGATCCCCACATGAAACCCGATTCTGCCTCTGCTATTCCTGGTATTGAAACCAGAAGTTGCGGTCGATCAGAGTTTTCGTATAACCTTCATTTCATTTTTTCTGCAAACCTAGAGAAACCTGCTTGATTTCTTCATAAAATTGAACTGGCGATGAAAAGCATTGGCAGGCTGATCATCTGGTTTTCAGGCTGCTGGAATTCTTCCGGGCTTTATGGAATTCTTTCTGAAATAAGAATATATATTCATGCTTGAAAACATAGAAGCCTCCCACTAAGGCCCTGTACCTCCACAGATCTTCCTGTACCCTCTTTCCTTTGGTAATATTGAAATTTTTTACTACTATTGATTTGAGACCGTATCCTCTCTTCATGACTTCGTTCATTGCATAAAATCCGAGAGGTATCCATTCTCCCCGAGCATATTTGTCCCCTATGACAAGAACAAGATAGCGCCCCCTGTCCAATAACCTGCCAGTATTTTCCACGATGTCTCCAAACATCTGAAGAAAACTTTCTACCGATTCTGCGTCGGAGAGATCTTTCCTGTCCTTGCTGAACTTGATTATGTCCCAGTAAGGAGGGTGCATGATTATCATCTGCACTGAATTGATGCCTCTTCCCTTTATTTCCGGTATAACATCAGGATTTCCGCTGTCGCCCACAAGTATGTCTGCCCTGTTTCCATTCTTTGTTCCATCCCTGTCAATATTTGTTTTTGCAATATCAGCTACACCTGGGGAAAGTTCAATTCCCACCCCGTTCCTGCCAAGACGTTTGCATTCCATGAGCGTGGTTCCGCTTCCAAGGAAAGGATCAAGCACCCATTCATTTTTCTTTGTATACCTTCTTATGAACTGATTTGGAATTTGTGGAATAAAATTCCCCCAGTAACCGGCATTATGGCTTCCGGAATTATCTCTCTTGTCAAAGACCCAAAGGCTGTCTGTTAGAATATCGTCATACTCTTTCCACAAGTTGAGGTTTATGTCATTGATCTTGCTGGTTTTGACCTGCGTTATGCTCTTCTTGAGCCTTAAAGCATAATATTTTGACCTTTCAATCGTAAGCGATTCCCTGATTTGTAATAACTGGGAGACCAGTGTTTTTTTTCTCAGGACCTGAGATTCATCCGGATCCCCCCTCAGAAGCAGGTCTTCACCATTTGCAGCAACTAGGTGATCAATTATCTCTGTTGATTTCTCCACGATGCTGTTCAGATGGCTTGCAGAAAGCATTTCCCCTATGGCATTTAGCAGATAGTTCTTATCAAGAAACTGTTTACTGTGAACGTTCTTCAATTCACTTTCATCTGGCCCATTTTGCCTGGAACTCTTGTTAGGTTTTTTGGCCGGAATATCCTCCTGATTTTTCTCCACCTGATTTTGCAACCCCGTTTTGATTATCCTTCTAAGTCCTTTCTTACACATTATTATTTCGTATATTTATTACCTGAAATCTGGAAAAGGTTATAGCTGTAATTTGTATTCCCCAAACCTTGAAGATCGTTCAGATAGCTGGAATTTTAGTCGTGGTTCTTGTAATAGCCGGGTTCGCGGCTTACAGCTATTATGAAATTGAGAACAGCAATGGGCATGTTAACATTTCAATAACAAGTTCACCCTACAATGCACAATCCCTCAATGTCACCATAACAGAAATCGATCTGAGAAGCTCCAACTATTCTTTGTGGACCAACTATTCAACCGGTGGAACACAGATCAATCTTATGGATTATGAGACCCCTCACAGTTATTCTTTTGGAAACATCTCACTTATAGAGGGAAACTACACAATGATAAGATTCAACATTACATCGGCGTCAGCGGTAATAAATGGAACAGTTTTGAAATTGAAACTGAATCGAGACTATGCGGCTACAGCAGGGAATTTTAATATACCTGCAAGGGTGATCACCCATTTTACCCTGGAATTTGCACTGGACGGAAATGTAAATATGACCTCACAAACCTTCAATCCTGAAATTGATCTTGTGGACTGAACACCGAGAATTATGCAATAATTTCTTCATTGTTCATCATTCATCTCCTGTTCTTTCCTGTAAAGGGTCATGTAGGGTTTCAGGGACTGAAGTATCTTTGTTTTGGCTTTGTTAAGGTGCTCTTCCATAGTTGAATCCGAGAGTTTGTTTCTAACAGCCAGGTCCTGGATGGTAATTTTTTTTGGTATAGAATAATAGCCGGAATACAAGGCATCGGTGAAATACCTCATCTGTTTTGGCGTGATTCCCTCGAAAAGTGAGGAGATTGAAATTGTGTAGGTATCCCTCAGTGAATCTGGAGAAAAAGATCTCTTCTTTATTATTTCCGTATCGCCGATCTTAACAAAGTCCTGATACAGGGAGTTCAGGTACTCGTCCTTGAGTGTTATGACCTGGAGGGATTCCTTTCCGTTTTTATACTTGACGGGAGCCTGCCAGAGACAGTTGTTTGATTCTGCAATCCTGATCGTGGAGTTATGAATACTGCACATGCAGGTAAACATAACAGTAAGCCTTGTTTGACTCCTGGATTTGTATACCGACTTTGTATGGAGTATATCCTCGATTTCCGGTATAAAATTCACAACCCTGTCCAGATCTGACGCCTGGCCATAAAATTCCAGGTAATCAAGGCTGGAGTTGCACCATCGGTAAAAAGTCACATCCGGAAATTTTTCTGAAACAGCACAGAAAGGATAATCGTTCTTCAGCGAGAATTCAATTTCATCCATGATAGCCAATCCAGACCGGTTATAAATATATACCATGCTTTTGGATATGTAATTGGTGATAAAACATGGCAAATGTAATTGTTGAACACAGATGGAGAGAACATAACAAGGACGAGGCTTTCAAGGTTGTAGGGAGCATTGTAGACATGGCAAAAAACAGCAAGCTACCGGCAGGATTTACCCTGAAATCCATAAATGTAATAGGCGAGGAAAACCGCGCCGTATGCAACTGGGAAGCTCCAAGTGTCAATGACATGAAAGATCTTCTCAAGAAGGTAAACCCCCCTACGAAGCATGAAGTCTTCGAAGCACAGAAAATATTCTGATGCTTTATTTTCACTCCATATTTTAAGGGATTTCCAAAATTTTTTTTATTCAAACTTAAATAAACCAATTGCATCTTATTATTATGGAATACAGGATTCTTACACAAAAAGAAGAAAAAGTCATAGTTGGAAAGGGGACTGAAAGGCCTTTCACCGGTGAATACGACAATTTCTATGAAAAGGGCACATATGTATGCAGGAGGTGCGGATTGCCACTATACAGGTCAGATTCAAAATTTGACGCAGGATGTGGCTGGCCAAGCTTTGACCAGGAGATTGAGGGATCAGTGAAGCGATTGCCGGACAGGGACGGGATGAGGACTGAGATTCAGTGCAGCAGGTGTGGAGCTCACCTTGGGCACGTTTTCCAGGGAGAAAGGTTGACGGAAAAGAATGTAAGGCATTGTGTCAATTCAATATCCATGATATTTATACCGGAAGGTGATAAAATTGAGTGAGAGGATTGAAACCGCTTATCTGGCAAGCGGATGTTTCTGGTGCACTGAGGCAGTATTCCAGGAGATAAAAGGTGTGGTAGAGATACAATCTGGATACTGTGGAGGCAAGATACCAGACCCTTCCTACGAAGAGGTTTGCACTGGAAGAACAGGACATGCAGAGACTGTAAGGATAAAGTTTGATACTTCGGTCATTTCCTATGGGGACATACTGAAAGTTTTCTTCTCAACCCACGATCCCACTACCCTGAATCGGCAGGGAAATGATGTGGGCACCCAGTACAGGTCGGCAATTTTCTATATCAATGACAACCAGAGGGAAACTGCAGAAGATACAATAAGGGAAATGACTGAAAAAAGAGTTTACAGGAAGCCAATTGTTACAAAGGTTGAGGAATTTCATGATTTCTACCCTTCAGAAGAATACCACAACAATTATTACAAAAGAAACTCCGATGCACCTTACTGCCAGTATGTGATAAGCCCAAAGCTTGCCAAGTTAAAGAAGAACAAGGATCTTGAAATGAAGTTGATTCATTAGCATTTATAGAATACTGGAGGTGAAAAGTATGCCAGCATTCCTGTTCGCGTTCGTACATCCAGAAAGCCTTGATGCATAATTAGTTGGAATATTTCAAACACCCCCGTAGATCCAGCACCAGGGAGATGAATTATTGTGTTCGAAAAAAACTAAAACCTTATTGGTAACTTTTATAGAGAGTACATGCCTTAAAGTAATTATTAATCTATTCTATTTTTACTTTTTAAGGTTATCAGTATTTCCATCAATCTTCAAGATTTTGATCTGTGATTTTCTCCACAGTATCAAGAAAAGGAGTGTCAGCAATATTTCCCCTATTCCGAACGAATAAACATAAAGGTGTTGAACAAGAGTGGATGATCCCGTAATTGCGCTTCCAAGTAAAAGCATGGCCATGGTATACGCCAGGATGAAAAATGGAATTCTTTTCACCCACTTTTCTTCTGGAAAGATGGTGAAACCCCTCCCTGTCATTCTAACCACTGCCATGATAACAAGAATTGTTTTAAAAACATTTCCTCATGTGCAATATAACAGATTGTTACCACAATATATGTAATGGAGATTGATTTCTTACATAACGGAATCTTTTGGGTGTTGCCTGGAACCGGGTATTGCCGTAGCCCATCACCGATGAAATTCCGGATATGCGGGTACCGGGATTTGAACCCGAGTTAAGGGCTTGGGAAGCCCCTGTGATAACCACTACACTATACCCGCTTCTAATGGGTGATATATCATCACATAATAATTATTTCCTGTTTTTACTGCTCTGGAAAAATATGAAAATAGGGAATGTCAGTACATTCCCCTGAGTTTCATGGCATCAGCCACTCTTTTGACGGATACTGTGTACGCAGCGGTCCTGGGATCAATCTTGTACTTTTCTGAAGCGTTCAGTACGTCACTTGTGGCCTGTGTCATCTTCTTGTCCAGCCTGTCGTAGACCTCTTTCTCAGTCCAGTAGTCGCCTGTCTGGTTCTGGACCCATTCAAAGTATGATACTGTCACACCTCCGGCGTTCGAAAGGAAGTCAGGAAGCAGGAGAATCTTGTTCTTGTAGAATATCTCATCTGCATCAGGTGTGGTTGGTCCATTGGCAAGTTCCAGAATGACTTTGGCCTTGACCTTTCCAGCGTTGGCCGATGTGAGCTGGTTCTCAATTGCGGCTGGTATGAGCACATCAACCTTAAGCTCAAGAAGTTCCTCGTTGGTTATGTTCTTTGTCCCTGGGAAATCTTTGACGGACCCTGTCTTCTTCTTGTGTTCAAGAAGCTTTGCAAAGTCGATTCCTGATTCTGAATATATTCCTGTCTTTGTGTCTGAAATTGCAACTACCTTTGATCCGAACATTTCCTTGACGAGCTTATGTGCAAACTGTCCGGCATTTCCAAAGCCCTGTATTGCAACAGTTGCCTTTGAAAGGTCCATGTTCATCTTCTTTGCTGCTTCCCTGAGAACAAAAAGTCCTCCTCTGGCCGTGGCGTCTCCCCTGCCCAGGGATCCACCAGCTTCGATTGGTTTTCCAGTTATAACGCCAGGTGCTGAATGCCTTACAATTGTTTCATATTCGTCCATCATCCACGCCATTATCTGCGGCGTGGTGTATACATCAGGCGCAGGTACATCTATTTCGGGACCAATAAAATCTGCAATAGCCCTGATATATCCTCTGCTCAATCTTTCGAGTTCTCCTAAGCTGAGTTTCTTTGGATCGCAGATAACCCCGCCCTTTGATCCTCCCATAGGAAGGTTTGTTATGGCGGTTTTCCATGTCATCCATGCAGAGAGAGCCTTCACTGTGGACAATGTTTCATCCGGGTGAAATCTTATTCCTCCCTTTGCTGGTCCCCGTGCAGTATTGTAATGCACCCTGAACCCGGTGAAAACCTTGGTTTCTCCATTGTCCATCTTAACAGGTATGCTCACCTGAAGAATCTGTTTCGGTGAACTTAACAACTCAAGAGCTTGCTTGTCCAGATTTATAACTTTTGCAGCCTTGTTCAGCTGTTTCAATGCTATATCAAACGGGTCTAAATCTTCTACCATTGCTATCACTCTTGTCTTTCTTTAAAAGACAACAGATAATCTCGTTGACCTAATTTAATCTTTTTAATCCAATTGTTAAGAAATACGCTCTAATAGGTTATTATAAATAAACGGAAATTGATTACTAATTTCGTATAAAGGTTTATGGTTACGTCAATGAAGGCTTGAGGTCCTGCAGCGAAGAAGCGAATAAAATAGTAATATTTTTTACACAGCCGGTATTTTTGTATTATGGACTTGGATGGAACTTTCAACGTTGACAAAAGTGACACAAAGGTTGCAGCATTCCTTTCCGATATTACGAAGATTCTTTCCATAATGCCGGATAAGGAATCCCAGGAAGTAGTAGACAGCACAAATGCAAGGTTTACAGCTAAAGCCGGAGTGTCCTTCATTAAAGGTAAATTCGACATAAGAGTGTCGCTCCAGGAGATTAAGCAGGATTCGGTAAGGATAGTAGGGGCAGGTTCTGGAAAGGGGGGTTCTGTTGACTTCACTATTGATGTGAGTCACACTCCTGAAAGCACAGGTACAGATGTGAAATGGAAATTGACCCTCAATATCAGGGGAACACTTGCAACACTTGGATCAAGGATAATAAAAGGACAGGCGGAAAAATATGCCATGAATATTATAGAGGAGTTCAAGAAGGCTCTTGAAGCCATTTAGGAAATGTCTTATGAAGAGGATATCTTTAGTCATTTATGCTGCGGGGTTATCAAGCCGTTTTGGAAAACCCAAACTGGTTGAGGAGATAAACGGCAGGAAAGTACTGGAAATTCTTATTGAAAAAGTTTCGTGCCTCCCATTGCACGGGAAGTATATAGTGATCAGGGAGAATGATGAAGTTATCAAATCAATTATTCCTGATGGTTTTACTGTACTGGAAAACCCCCATCCAGAGATGGGGATGTCTGAATCAATAAAAATCGGCATGAAAGCGGCTTTCAGGAATAGTGATGGTGTCATGATGCTCCCAGGAGACCAGCCTCTTGTTACTGTTGAACACATTTTGAATGTCATGAACAAGTTTGAATCCTCTGGCTGTGGCATAGCCGCGACTTTATGCGGTAACGAGATCCGCAATCCGGCCATATTTTCCAAAAGCTATTACAGTGATTTGATGAAACTTAGCGGGGACAGCGGCGGAAGAAAACTGTTTGAAAAACATATGGATGATCTGGGATTAATTGAGATTGAAGACTGCAGAATGCTTGAGGATCTGGATTATCCCGCTGACCTGGCGAAGATTCGGAATCTGTACGATGTTCTTGGTTCAGGTGGAACCATGGGGGATCAAATTGGCAACAGGACTGACATTTCAGTCGGGACGGCATTGAAGCTTATCAGGGAAATTACCTGGAAGAAGATCAGGACTTCAAGGATACCTGCTGAAAGGTCCTGCGGGATGATATCCTCCGAAGACGTGGCTTCGCCTGTTAATTCCCCCCCATACAGGAAAAGTGCAATGGATGGTTATGGGGTTGATTCTACAATTTTCGATTCTTTGGAAGATTTTCCTGTACAGATCAGGATTGCAGGAAAAATAGGTGCGGGAAGGACAGATGTCAAGCTTGAATCGCGCCTTGACTGCATAGAGATATTCACCGGGGGCGAAATTCCCTCCAGTGTGGATTGCGTCATTAAATATGAAGACGCGAAGAGGAATGGCGACGCCATAATACTGGAAAGACCCTTTAAAAAAGGAGAAAACATAGTTGACACAGGTGAGTATTACAGTAAGGGAGAACTGATTTTGAATACAGGGATGATCATAAGTCCGGCACATAGATCGG
>JAKBSB010000041.1 GCA_021845155.1 Thermoplasmata archaeon | reverse complement strand
GAATAATCTCTGCCCCTATGAATCAGTCAAGTTTGCACTGAAGGATGCCAATCTTGTTATAGCTCCATATGCCTTTTTCCTCAATTACGGAGTTGCAAACAGGTTCCTCAACCACTGGGGAGTCTCCAGGGAAGAACTTATTCTCATACTTGATGAGGCACATAACCTTCCGGATCTTGCCAGAAATGCATCTTCCTTCAGGATCTCCACGAATCTCATAAACTCCGCGGAAAAAGAGAGCCTGGACTATGGGGATATCGAGCTCATGGAGAGGATACGATCCACGGATCTTATGGAGATGCTGAGAAACACCATAATGGATCTCATGCGGGACCGCTTAGGCGAAAAAGATGAGGTGCGCATAAAATTCCAGGACCTCAGGGAAAATATGATGATAGCAAACTCAATGTCATCGGAAAAGTATGGCAACCTCATAACATACCTGAACATCTTTGGTGAGTATATTGCCGGAGAGAAAGAGAAGAAGGGACATGTTCCCAGGTCTTCCGTATTCTCCCTTTCAAATTATTTGATGTCCTGGGAAACGGTTGATGAGGAGAAGTTCGTTGCTGTGCTTTCAAGGCAGAGAAATGGCCAGATTGAGGCTTTCTGCATGGATCCCTCTGTCCTCCTGAACCCCCTCAGGGAATCAAAGACCATTCACATGTCCGGTACCCTGAATCCAATAGATGTCTACCTGAATGTAACCGGCTTTCAGGACTCCTCAAGCAGGGTGATACCCTACATGTTTCCAAAGGAGAATCTATCGGTCATGTATTACGAAGGGACAACCACAAAATTCGATGAATTTGATGAAAGTGGCGCTTCAAGGCTTTATGATCAGATAAAGTCATTAACTTCGGTTATACAGCGAAACACCATAGTATTCTTCCCTTCATACAACGTTCTTGAGAGGATACATTCCATGGGGTTTCCGTCACGCGTAATGGTTGAGACAAGAGGTAAAACCCAGTCAGACCTGATGGATATGATAAATAAATTCAGGAAGGGGGGAAGAACACTTTTTGCAGTTTCCGGGGGAAGAATAGCAGAAGGCATGAATTTTCCTGGCAACCAGCTTGAGTTTGTCATCATAGCAGGTATTCCCTATCCCCGTCCCGATGCAAAGCAGGACTCCATTTACCGTTATTATGACAGGGTGTTCGGAAAAGGCTGGGAATATGCGGTAACCTACCCAACCGTGATAAAGATCAAGCAGGAAATAGGCAGGCTCATAAGAAATGAAAATGATATTGGAATGGCAATGATTCTGGACAAGAGGGCAAGATATTTCAGGAAATACATACCTGAAATGAAGCTTTCACTTGACCCTCTTAGGGATTGCAAAGATTTCTTCATGAAAGTTTCTGAGAAACCTCATAATTGAAATTTCTTATTTGAACTGACCCAAAAATAATATGCTATCTTGTTATTACTTCACGGTTAAATGGAGGAAGGCAGAAGCATTTTGAGTAAAATGAGAAAATTGTTGCTTTCCAGAAGTACAGCAAAGTGGGTTGTTGTTGGTATTTTCATAGGTATAATTGCTGGGGTGGGATCTCTTGCGTTATATTTCAGCATTAAACTTGTAACTGATTATCTCCTTGTTCCGTTAACTGGATTTACACCCCCCGTAAGTGGCGTGTCAGGAGGAGTCCCAAATTACGTAATTGGCCACTATAGGATGCTGCTTGTTCCAGTATCTTTGGTCATTGGAGGCTTAATTTCCGGTTTTATTGTCTACAGATTTGCTCCGGAAGCGGAAGGACATGGAACCGATGCAGCCATAAAGGCCTTTCACGAAAATAACGGAAAGATACGGAGAAGGATACCCATTGTCAAGATGGTTGCGTCCGCTGTGACAATAGGTTCGGGTGGAAGTGCAGGCAGGGAAGGGCCTACGGCACAGATTGCTGCCGGTTTTGGTTCCTTCATTGCTGATGCCTTCAAGATGAGTGACCGAGACAGAAGAATAGCCATGGCTGCTGGTATAGGTGCCGGAATTGGGAGCATATTCATGGCACCACTTGGAGGTGCTCTCCTGAGTACTGAAATTCTATACAGGCAGGACTTTGAGGTTGAGGCCCTTATTCCTGCCATAATTGCTTCCGTGGTTGGATACTCCATATTTGCCTATCCGTTCCATTATGTTCCACTTTTCACGATTCCACAGAACACAATACTGGGATTTACCCATCCCGAGGCACTTGTTGTCTATCTTCTGGTTGGCGTTCTTGCCGGCCTTGGTGGGATACTCTATGTAAGGGTGTTTTATGGGGTCCAGAAGCTTTTTTCAAGAATGAAGAGGGTTTCAAAATACTTCAGGCCCGCCATTGGAGCACTCATTGTTGGAATAATTGCCATGTTTTTCCCGGAAGTCCTCGGGCTTGGCTACGGTTGGGTCCAGCAGATATTTTACAATAATCTTGTGCTTCTGCCTTTATACCTGCTCATTATCCTGTTTTTCCTGAAGATTGTTGCAACTTCATTTACAATAGGATCAGGAGGATCAGGAGGTGTTTTTGCCCCTGGAATAGTCACAGGAGCATTCATGGGTGCAGCAATAGGAATTGTCATACACCCTTACTTTCCCTTCCTGGATGTGACTGAAATTACGATAGTATGCATGATCGCGTTCTTCGGTGGTGTTTCAAAGGCGCCGATTTCCGTACTTATAATGGGAACGGAAATGACTGGCGGTTTTGCTCTTTTCCTGCCACTGATGCTGTCCACAACTGTTGCCTACTTCGTTTCCGGAATGAAGAACTCCATATACAGCGCCCAGGTCAAGGACAGGGCAGCCTCACCTGCCCATAGACTGGAATATGACAGGCCCATAATGGATGATGTTCTGGTATCTGATGCCATGAGGAGTGACTATCCATATGTAAGGCCAGAACAGTCTTTAAAGGAGGCTATTGAAGTCATAAGAGGTTCCAGGACAAAAAGCGTAGTTGTCAGGAAGAACGGAAAGCTTGAAGGCCTCCTGTCACTGGAGGAAATTCCCGGAAATGTGGACTATTCATCCTCTCCCGTGCAGGATTACATGAATGCAAATCCGGAAACCATATCCGAGAAGGAAAGCATACATGATGCCCTGGACATATTGACAAGGGTGCCAAGCGGAAAGCTGGTTGTGGTTGGCGAAGACAGAGAAGTTTTAGGCACAGTGGGATTTGCAGAAATTGCAGACGCGTATAACCGTGAGATACGACGCATAAAGAAATTGAAGGTCGGGCAGTGAAGCACCATAATATATAAATTCATGAAGAAATAAGAGGAATAATTGGCATATGGTTACAACAAATTCTGATCTGGGAACTGTGAGAAACTTCAACGTCAGAGACGTTGACAGGATACTTGAAATAGCCTCAAAGTCACTTTCAGAGTACTATTCAGGAAGCCTGTTCATGGATCTTTTCCAGACCTGGCCGGAAGGTTTTTTCGTCTACACCCTGAACGAAAAGGTTGTTGGATTCCTGGTTGGATCTAAATTTTCCCAGACTGAGGCCAGGATATTGATTCTTGCCATTGAGGACAGATACAGGCATATGGGCTTTGGAAAGGCACTGCTTTCTTCCTTCATCAAGGTATGTGAAATGGAGAATCTCATGAGCATGAGGCTTGAAGTGCGTACAGATAACAAGGGGGCCATAATGTTCTATAAAAAAAATGGATTTGTTGTAACATCCACCTTAAAGGGATATTACAGTGACCTGTCTGATGCTTACCTTATGTGGCGCATCATTTAGCGTTTCCAGATCAGAATACTGAGATCTTTCCGTCCACAAACATCTTCGTGAGGTCACTGATGTGCTGCAGCCTGTTGTCGGCTATTGCTGTTATATTGTTCTTGTGCTTTGAAGGATCAACTCCGTCTGCATATATTACCTGTATGCTTGCCACATGGGGATCGTCTATCCTTCTGCCTATCTGGGATACGATTCTTACCATGACCTCTTTTATGTCTCCTCCTTCTTCCTTCACTATATCATTTGCTATTATGTTTGACATGACGTTGTAGAGTTTTCCCACGTGTGTTACCGGGTTCTTACCTGCTGCAGCCTCCATGCTCATTGGTCTGTATGGCGTTATTATGCCGGTTACACGGTTTCCTCTTCCAACTGATCCATCATCCCCGTTTTCCATTGAGAGTCCTGTGACAGTCAGGTATTCTCCTACCTTTTTCCCGTCTTCCTCATCTGCCGTGTTGATGAACACGTTAACTTTCTTGTCTGTCTGTTTACCGGCATGGTTCCTGACTATCTCTTTCAGTTCTTCCTTGATCGAGAAATACTCATCAGCATTTTTAACAAACTTGTCAACATATGCTGCAGCTATTGTGAGGTTTATGACATCCTTCTGCCTGAAACCCATTACCTTTATGTCGTACCCTATAGCAGGCATCCTGGATTTGAAATCCTTGCTGTTGAGCAGTTTTTCGGTGCTGAGTACAAGGTTTTCTGTATCTGAAAACGGTGCAAAACCTACACCGAAAGATGTGTCGTTTGATCTAAGCTTTGTTGTATCATAGATATCAACCAGATCCACAGATCCATGTCCGATTCTGCAGTCTATCATAACATCGGCATCAAAGTCCAGATGCTTGAAATCCTCTTTCAGGAATTCCTTTGTTGCCTTTGTGGCTATGGACTTGAACGGAATTCTGTCATTTCCAACCTTCGTGGTGGCCCTTCCGCTCAGGAGAATATATGTTGGCTCCAGAACAAGTCCTCCTCCGAATCTAGGTGCAGACTGTCCGCCTACAACCTCGACCTGGTCAGTGTTATGGTGCAGTATTTTTCCATATTCCTTAAGGTAATACTTACTGAGCGATCGGCTCACTGCCTCAGCGATACCGTCCGATACGCTGTCAGGATGCCCTATTCCTTTTCTTTCGACCAGTTCCACTTCTCTTTCTACTGTGGCTGTCTGCTTGAGACTCTCTACTGAAATGTTTCTTACCATTATTTTGCCTCTTCCAGACCCTATATAAGTATAATAATAAAATTTTTGTAGGAAGTGCCGTAAAATTACCAAACTGGTATGAATATTACCCATAGTAATTTAATTTATACAATGACATGAACAGGGCAATCGGCAAATGTTTTATCATGCTGAATTATAGCAGTTTGATGAGAGCACTTTTCAGCGTTTATGATAAATCAGGACTGGAGCAGTTTCTTAAGCATTCTCGTAATTACATTGAAGAGGTTTATGCCACTGGCGGCACCCTTAAGTTTCTCCAGGAGAAAGGCTTTGAAGTAAAGAACACCCAGGACATAACTGGCTTTCAGGAACTTTTGAATGGGAGGGTCAAGACACTTCACCCTGCTCTTTTTGCTGGCATACTTTCCACAAGGGATGAGCAATCGAACAAGGAGCTCCAGTCCCATGGCATCAAGGACTTTGATCTGGTGGTGTCAAACCTCTATCCATTTGAAGAGGCATCTAAAACCGGAAGCATTGACAGGATGATTGAGAACATTGATATTGGGGGTGTTTCCCTTCTCAGGGCTGCCGCAAAGAATTTCCAGCATGTCACAGTTGCCTCCTCACCCAATGATTATGATCTCATAAGCACGGAACTGAACAGTAAGGGTAAAGTTAGCCTTGAAACACGTAAACTTCTTGCAATGAGAACGTTTTCCCGCGTTGCATCCTATGATATCAATATATACAATTCAATGTACAGAACGATCTTTGACAGCGTCCCAAGTACCCTGTTTGCAAAGGGAATAAAGGGAAGGGAACTCAGGTATGGCGAAAACCCCGATCAGAAGGGATATATTTACACAGACGGGACAAAGTCCGGAATTGCAAATTCAGAACAGATACAGGGGAAAGAACTTTCCTACAACAATCTTCTTGACGCTAACTCTGCATATGAAACCGCAATGGAATTCGACCGGACCGTTGTTGTGGTGATGAAACATAACACGCCCTGCGGGGTCTGCCAGGACGATGATCTTGCCACTGCAATGGAAAAAGCAGTTGAAGCTGATAAGGAAAGCGCATATGGGTCGGTAATTGCCATGAACAGGGAAATGACCGCCGAGGCTGCAGCTAAGATTTCAAAGCTTTTTGTAGAAGTGATAGTGGCGCCTTCCTACTCCACTGAAGCACTGGACATTCTATCCCGAAAGAAGAATCTCAGGATCCTGAAAGTGAACATGGACCACGACAGGTCTCTGAGAGTAAGGTCAATTTCAAATGGATTTCTTGTGCAGAGCCCTCTTACCTCTGATTTTGAGAAACTGGAGCTGAAGTCTGGAACCCCCTGTGATAAGAAAAAGATGGATGACCTGCTGTTTTCCTGGAAGGTCGTGACACACTGCAGGAGCAATGCCATAGTTCTTGCGAAGGATCTGGTGACAACCGGAATCGGTGCAGGACAGACATCAAGAATTGAAGCCCTCAGGATAGCTGTTGAAAGATCTGGCGACAGGTCTGCGGGATCAGTCCTTGCATCAGATGCTTTCTTCCCGTTCGAGGATAATGTTGAACTTGCTGGAAAATCCGGAATTTCAGCCATAATCCAGCCTGGAGGTTCCATACGTGACACTGAAGTTATATCCAAGGCAAACGAACTTGGAATTTCCATGTACTTCACGGGGAAGCGGGTCTTTCTGCACTAAATTGTGCAAAAGCAGATCTTAGGATCAAAATAATGTGGTGCTTCTGAATCTTCTGGATATTGATATGCTGCCCTAAACTAAAAGAGAATTTGATTTATAAACGCATAATCATCTTCTACATTATTATAAATATAGTAATTTAATAAACAGACTACAAAACATTATTATACAATCATGAAAATATTCACATATGAGACATTTCCTCATAATTCTCACAAGTCTCGCCCTTGCCCTTATAATGCTTGTCCCCGGAGTATCATTTGCAATGACTCCTACTGCCCACCATGTGACATATGATTATGGTGGTCAGCAGGTGACATTCACTGGCGATCATGTTACAATAGCAATGGGGGATCATACCTACCATGTATCCTGGACAGTTTACATGGTAAGCAATTCAGGTCTCAGGGAAATGCACCTGAAGAACATATCATACAGCAGGATAGACACACCTTACCAGAACTCTGCCATACTCACTGCTAACAATTCATACATCAGGATAGCAGAGATATTCACATTCGGGACTGCAATGGACGCAAGCATTGCGGTGAAGAATCTCATGAAAGGAAATGAGACATACGAAATAATGTTTGAAATGAGATCGTCAAACCATCACTCCATGTTTTACATAAACGGTTTTGACCCAGCTTCAGGATCAATGACACATGAAACATCATTTCCGGGAACGGGATATGCAATGATTCCATCAGATGACTGGTCATTAACAATGGGTCATGTTAATGTGAACTGGCAGAACGAGATGTCCATATTCCATGTTGGAACTGTGGCAACAGATCCGGATTCAAGCTCAGTAACTCTCCCGTTCGGCCCTGTAACCCTGATGGGAAATGAGACATACTCGGTAGATCCAGTCATAAGGCCTTCAATAATCCACGTATGCGCATGCGGAGGTGGAGGGGGTGGCGGCGGATCCGGTGGTGGAGGATCAGGAGGAGGCGGTTCTCCCCCATCCGGCGTGAATATCCCAACATCATCCTACACAGATCATGCATATCCCGGCCAGACCATATATGTAAACTCAACTCTTGCAAGTGCAGGTTCAGGTGGCAATACATGGTATCTGGAGGCTTACAACTATACCAGTTCCATATGGGAGACCCTTGAAACCTCCGGTCTCGGTTCAGCCATATCCCATGAATTCAAATTCACACTACCATACGCCGCAACTTCAACAAGCATGAACCTGAATGAACTTCGTGTCCAGGTAAGGAATGGATATGGAAGTGCCACAAGCAATTCAGTTAAGTTCTACAGTGTGTCACACTACCCTGTATCCAAAGTTAATCCCATCTATTATAGCGCGGACGGCAAGGCTGTCGGAGCAGTTGCTGCCACCGTAGGGGGCACAGTTACTGCACAAGGGCAGCGTGATCCATTCCTGTTAAGCGTGAATCCAATGTACATTCCAGATGATTCATCAAAGAATTACAGTGTGAACTGGGTAAACCAGAGCATAACTTATGACAGCACCAGTGCGAATGTAAACCCAACTCTGTACTGGGGAACATCCGCATCACAGGATGTCTTCTTCTACCAGAACTACAGTTCAACCAATTCCTCTTATATCACATGTCTCGCGGCGCCATTTGCTTCACTGCTCTCCATTGCTGATCCTGTAGCAGGGGCACTGGCAGGAGCGGCTCTTTCTGCTGTCATAGGTTATGAAGCCCTTTTGAACAAGCAAACACAGGATCTTCATGTACTTGATAATAATAATTTCGTTTATCTCAACTACAGTGCAGGTTACAGACCTTACGACGGTTACATGTGCTCAAGATTCGGTGAGGACTGCTATAACTACTATTACTCTCTGGGAACCAACTACGGGCCATGGTATGCACCAGAATTCGCAAACAGCTATACATTCCCTATATACTTCACAGATTTTTCAGTTAGTGGAAGTGATAACTCCCTTCAGACCGATCCTGCAATAATGGAGATGACGTATTCAGTTCAGATGGGAATAACGCTAAACCATATTGGGTTATTTTCCGGACCAGCCATGAATCTGCCATTCTACCTTGCTTACTACAGTCTAACTTATACTTAGGGAGCAAACTATGAAGAAAAATCATAAAATAATACTGGCAAGCGTCATAACCGTGATCATCATATTTTCCGGTTTCACCCTTTACGAAATAGAGACGGAGCCGGCATACCCGTCCCTTAGGGTAATTCCGGCAAACGAGCTTTATAATGCAGCACTTGTTCCTTCTCTACCTCCACCGAATAACATTACCAGTTCCAATTGTTCCTATTACGTCAATACCACCAGTACAATTAATGCTTCATACGGTGGAAGCAACGTTTCATTCCTATTTTATCAAGACTTCGAACCCTTTGTATCATTTACCAAGGATTCAACATATAATGGTCTGACCTATGCAATTGTTAAAACTGGCCAGAATTTGTCATTTCCCGTTACAGGTTTTTCTTTTTCAATTAAAAACTTTATTGTTGCCTATAACAACTCAGTTATAAGCAATGCAGATAAAATAACACCAGAGGCTTCAGGCATACAAGATGGTGGGACATTACTATGTTTTTCCGCCCTTTCTGTAATGCCGTTCTCTTTCACAATAGGAAATTACTCTGCTATAAACCGTTATTATTATGTAAACTACTCCTTTGAATTCACACCAATCGTCAAGCTCG
>JAKBSB010000040.1 GCA_021845155.1 Thermoplasmata archaeon | reverse complement strand
CCTGGGATTTGATCCTGGTCCTACCTCGGCATAAGAATGGAAGACACAGTTCTTAATCCCAGAGTTCAGGATCCCCATGATTTTCAGTATGGATTCGTCACTTTCCATTGAGAATACGTTTCCCACGGCAGAGACGCCCCTGTCTGTCCTTGCAGCAGAATGAATTTCGCTTGGCAGACTGTTTTTTTCAAGGCACCGTATAATGCTGTCTTCAACGCTGTTCTCCCCATTGCCTCTCTGGAAACCTGAGAACATGAAACCAATGTATGAGAATTTAATGAAATGTTGTTTCATGTGCATCCCGCATTTTAATTCTGTAGAAATATGCCATTTTAACCTTTTGCATTCTCATGTTTTACCTGGGGAAAATAATATACTGACAATCCAATACGGTTTTGTTGAAAATAGGAAGCATAGCAATTGGAGGTCTTGGCATATCCGGATCCTACCTTATAAAAAGACTTCATGATTCCGGATTTGAGGTAACAGGTTTTGATCCAAAGGTCCCTGATTATTACATTCCCTGCGGTTATGCAACAAATATCAACAAACTGAGACCCTACATGAAAAAAATCGGGATTGATGCCGACAAATTTGTGCTGTCCCGATCGGCAAAAATAACATTTTCAGGACACAATTTCAAGCCCGTTGAATTCGGATCACGTGGACTGTGCACCATTGACAAGAACGCTCTTGAGAAGTCAATGGTTGGGGCGATGAAAACCAGAAGGGAAATCATTACAGGCAGGCATGACCTGATTGTGGATGCTACCGGCGTATCCCGGCATTATTTAGGAAAGCCTTCATCTGATCTTCTTATGCCGGCCAGAGAATACCTCACAGATTCTGCTGATCACCAGGATTTTTATTTCCATTTCTTTGAAGGAGGAAAGGGTTATTACTGGGAGTTCCCCCTGGGAGATCATTTTCACATTGGATCCGGGGCAGTTGATCTTGATGTGCTGGATTCTTCCCTTAGACCTGTTCCCCATCTGCGGGTAACAGGAAGAAAGATCCGTCTCAAGCCTCTTTTTGATCAGATCTCAAATGGCAATGTCATTGGAATTGGAGAGGCAATAGGCACAGTATCGCCAATAACCGGAGAAGGGATAATCCCGTCGCTGAAATCAGCGGAGATACTTTTCCAGTGCCTCAGGAAATATGATGATCTGGAAGAGGTTGGGGCAAAATATTCAGTCGAAATATTGAAGAATTTTGGGCCCTACCTGGATCTTTACAGCCTGCTGACAAAGGTCCAGAAGGGGGAGAACCTTCAGTTCCAGGACTTGAAGGCTGCGCTCCTAGCCCGGAAGGATTTAAGGAATTTCGGAATTGATTTCAAGGTTACAAAAGTGGCAAGGCATTTCCTGAGATAAACTTCAGGAATTATTTTACACCGCCGTCCACGGGTATCATTGCATCCGTTGTGGCCCCGAAGGCTTCCTCGTTGATTAGTGCAAGAAGAACGTTTGCCACATGTTCCGGAAGGACTTCTCTTCTCAGGAGGTTCTGTGTCTTGTATTCCTCAACTGTCTGTCCCTTAGCCCTGGCCCTTGCTTCAAGGACACCGTTTGCACAGATCTTCGAACCTTTGAAAACTTTGTCAGGGTTTATGATATTGGCCCTTATGCCGTATTTTCCGCCCTCCTTTGCAACGTAGTGGCACACATATGCAGCAAAAGCCTTTGAAGCCCCATATGAAGTCATTTCAGGCCCGGGATTGGTGAGATTCTTGGTAATGTTGAATACAATGTTCCCGCCAATACCCTGTTCCTTCATAATCCTGAAAGCTTCCTGTGAGATAAGGAATGATCCTCTCCCGATGATTGCATAGTGCCTGTCCAGATCCTTTACATCAAGCTCTTCAATAGGAGCTGATTTAAGTATGCCTGCATTGTTGAATACTATGTCCACTCCACCAAATTCTTTCCTTATTCTGCGGAACATATCCCTTATTGCCTGTTCACTGGATATGTCGAGCACGTATGGGAATACGGGAGATTTTGTCTCTGCTTCTATCTCCTGTGCCCTTCTTGAGATTTCCGGGTCGATATCACATACCACGACTGCTGATCCGTTCTGTGCAAGTTTAAGGGCCGCCACGTAGCCAATTCCGTTGGCAGCACCTGTAACAACTGAAATACAGCCCTGCAATGACATAGGCTTGAATTTTTTCAGCTTTGCCTCTTCCAGTGTCCAGTATTCCATGCTGTATGACTGCTGCAGGCTTATGAATTTCTGCCCGGAAAGTCTTTCTGCGATGGAGTTGACCTTCATTGAATGCACAAACTGGTCCCTGACTATGACCGCTTCTTTTTCAGATATGCCTGAAGTGATTATTCCGGTTCCTCTCACAACAATAACTGGCGGGAATGGATCGTGCATGGGGAAATCTGATACGTACCTCCTGTATTCCTCTTCATATTTTTTTTCATATTCCACTATCTGCTTTCCCAGCTGTTCAAGATCTGAACAGTAAAGGTAGTCATGCTTGGTCCTTATTATCATGTCAGGGGTTGCTGGCCCCCTACCGGTGAATTTTTCAGCCTCTTCCGATGAGGCGATCTCCATAGCCTCAGGAGAAGTGTCAAGGTGAAGTATCTTTTTTGATCTTTTTGAAAGCATCCCCCTTATGGCCGGAAGTGAATCTGTAAGCAATTCCAGGCTTGATTCCCCGAATTTTGAAGTGAATATTCTTCCCCTCACATTTTTATTTATGAATTCCTCCGCGGTGGTAACTATCCTGATATGCCTTTCGTAACTCTCCTTTGCACTGTCGCCGAAAGTGAACAGCCCATGCTTCTCAAGTATAATGCCCTCTGTTTCAGGACCGATTGACCCAAGCCTTTCAAGGACACTTCTGGCAAGTTCAAAACCTGGGGGAAAATAGGGGATTACAACCACATTTCCGAATATGGACCTGATCTCCTCTTCGGAAACATTTCTGTTGGTTATTGCAAGTATGCTGTCTGCGTGTGAGTGATCAACAAATTTGAATGGCAGGAAGGCGTGAAGAAATGTCTCGACTGATGGTGAGGGTTCAGATGGATCAACCATGCTCTTTTTCATAAAGTCAACCATCTCCTGATCAGACATCCCGGGAATGATCTTTGCGGAAATAAGATCGTCCATCCTGAGGCCAGTAAAGCCGTCCCTTTTTATGGTTGCAAGATCAGAACCGCTTCCCTTGACCCTCAATACAGAAGCTTTCTTTCCTGTATGAAGAGTTTCTTCCGTCTTCACAGATGTGTTTCCTCCGCCATGAAGCACAAGATCCGGGACTGAACCGAGTAAATGCGATGAATATACCCTCTGGTCGAGATCATCCTTGAAAGTCCGGTTTTCCCATTTAGATTGCATGAACCTTTATTGGGGGGATTTATAAATTATTTCTCAGGGTCACTGCAGCACTATTGAAGGCCTTCCAGGCCACGCAGTCTTTTTAGATTTCCCCGGATCATCAACAACAACTTCCACATTGCATCCAATGGCGGCAGAAATATAATCCCTGCTGCCCTGAAGAAGCGAGAACTCATCCTTGACCTTCTGGGAAATACGCTTCCTGTTTTTCATGAATTCCGGCACAAACTGTTTCTCCCATGGATCAAGGTTCCTTGTTCCTTCCCGGTTTATTCTGGCTACCATTTCAGCGAGCTTGTCTCCTGCAACACTTATGACAACTTTTGAAGGCGATATACCGGTGGCTCTTCCGATCTCCCTTATGTCCCCAATAATCTCCTGGATATATTCCTCTTCGGATATTGTTGCATCCTCCCATCCTTCCATTACGGGTTTGTCCAGGCCTGCCAGGCTGACAAAACTGTCCTGTATATACCTGTGCCAGTACTCTTCAGAAGTATGAGGTATGAAAACTGACATTGAAATGAGCCATTCCTTCATAATTATGCTCAGGAGAGAATTCCTGCCTGCACCCCTTGATTCAGCATATTTAAGATCATTCATGACATCGTAGAACATGGTTATGGCGGCATTTCGAAGGTTGTAGCTTTCCATACTGTCCATGAATGCTGAGAGATTTTTCCTGAAGCGTGCTTCAAACCATTTTTCAGGGCCTGTGCCTGCCGGGTCAGCGTGCTGGAAATTCTCCATGATCTCCAAAAAATTCTCATATTTCCTTATGACTGCTGAAAGATCTTCCTCATTCCAGTCCAGCGTCGATCCTATGTCAGCAGAAACTGCCACGTAAAGCCTGTATATATCTGCTGAATATTTTCTTGTTATGCTCAGCAGAGAGATCACGTTTCCCTTGCTCTTGGATATTTTTGAGCCGTTTGAAACGACAAGGCTGGATACAACCAGACCTCCAGGAAGATCCTTTCCCTTGAAAAGAGCGGCATGATTCATTACGTAAAATGCAAGATGATTGCTCATGTGCGGATATGCCGTAAGCCTAACGTCAACCCCGTACCAGTAATCCCTTGCTTCCCTTGCCTCCTTCATTATCCCACGAACATTTTCTGGAACTTCTTCTGGAACCCTGTTGGAATAACCGTAAATATATTCCATGACCTGGCTGTCAAGGTTTCCCATGACCTCTTTTAACTTCTTCAGCTGTCTGATATTGGTATAAACTTCAGGGTATATGGTGGAATCCGATAGAGATTCTATGACCCACCTTGGATCCATAGGAAGCTTTGTCCCAAGGCCCCGCCTCCTGGCACATGGCCTCTCCCTGAGCCAGTCTATGGCATCAAGCATGTTTTTCCTGTAGAATTCAGGGTAAAACATCATGTTTCCTGCAAGCCTGCGTGAGGATTCTTTCCACCACCCAACTCCGTAGTCTATGAACCACTGATCCCGAAGAACTGCCACTATGACTTTTGAACCTGACCTTGTCTCTGCTTTTCTGGAGGTCTCGTAAAGGATGAATGCATCACCGGATGCCATGAGATCGTTTTTAATGAGGTCTCTTGCTTCTTTTACGCTCTTTCCAGAGTATTTGCCGTTGTTTTCAGACATTTTTCCCTTGTAATACTCTTCCCTGTACAGAAACTGGGTGGCTTCTTTTATCCTTCCGGCATCCTCAAGCCTATTTATGCCATATGATTTGATAATGGCTTCCATGCCGGTTTTCCTGGAATCGATCTCTATGATGACAGGAACATTCAGATTTTCTCCCATATCCATTCTGGCAACATAGTCCCATACGGAATGCCCGGGGACTGAATATACAACCCCTGTTCCGTTGTCCGGATCAACGAATGCAGTTTCGAAAACCGGCAGTTTGAGTTTGCTCAGAGGAGACTGGAATTCCTGGGATGTGATCTCATTATGTTCAATATTTCTTATGAATTTCAGGCCCTCAGCCTGGAAACTGATCTTCCTGAAAGCTTCCTCGCTAACTGCTATTTTTTCACCCTTCAGGCTGCAAAGCACATATTTTCCATCCTTTGCAATCCAGAGGTTTGTTATGCCGAAAATAGTTTCAGGCCTCAAAGATGCAGCTACAAGCGAAAATTCTTTCCCCCTGAAGAATATTGCAGTGAATTCTTCTGATGAAACCTTGTCCACATCACCATCCTTTATATCGTCCTCACCCACTGCATTGTCATCGTCCATGCTGTACAGGACAGGATAGGATCCCTGCCTTATGAGTCCAAGTGAATCAAGCTTCAGGAACTGCCATTTCACAAAGTCCTGATACTCAGGATCCGCTGATGTGAAAACCCTGGTCCAGTCAATACTGTAACCAAGGGCCCTGAAATCATCTATAATCTTGCGGGAAAAATACGTTGCTATTGCTTTTGGATCCTTGAATTCCTCAATCTTTCCAGGAATATCTTCAACTTTTTCATATTCCTTCAGATAATCCTCATACTGCTTTATTGTAACTGGGTCGCCCCTGCTGATCCTTTCTGAAAACGCAAGTATAGGTGTACCGCTCTGGTGGAATGCCATTGGGAAAAGAACGTTGAAGCCCCTGATTCTCTTGAATCTTGCTATTATGTCAGCCAGGGTGTATGTCCTTCCATGCCCCACATGGAGGGAACCATTGGTGTATGGCCAGGGGACAGTTATGAGGAATTTTGGTTTCGCACTGTCGATATCCGGAACAAAAACTCCTTCACGGTCCCATTTTTCCTGCCATTTTTGCTCAATATTTTCAGACATAAAGATCCATTAAACAATCAGTACAGCAGCCGCTATGGTAGTTGTCCATTCTCCTGACTTCATTACAACCGCACTGGAGCATATATTTTTCGTTGTAAGGATTTTGTCCTTCAGTACATATTCCTCGCGTCCCTTGTCCCATGTAAGGTCCTTTGTCTGCCCCATAGTGCTGGCAAGCATTTCAGCAGCAAGTTTTTCAGCGTAATATCCTGCAGTTTTCTCGGTTTCACCAAAACTGTGATGCTCACTGAGATACCCCCATTTGCTTCTGTCCGTAGGAAGAGCATACCCAATTGCGGCCGAAATCATCCTGTTCAGTTCTTCTGATGAGTTCCTTGCAAGAACTGTAAACAGTATCTGACCTGGGGAAAGGAGTTTCAGGCCTTCCTCCCTTGAAACCACTTCTGCATAAGGGGGAAATATTGAGCTTATGCTGACAAGGTTGAATGGTGCGATGCCACCGTCCCTGAGAGCCTCTTCGAAAGACTGAAGCATGCTTTCACCCCTGCCGACTCCTCTTGTGAAAAAGAGTTTTGATGCCATTAAAGAAGACATTGTTGCTGATATCAAATCAACTTAAAATTTTTTGTACTCCCCGTTGGTTTTTTGGCACTTGCAATGAATCAACCAGTCCTTCTTATTGTTCCCGACTTGGAATTCATTTAGCTGGAAGTTGGTTATGTGACAACCGCTATGACTGCGGTGGCAACTATGAGTATTAAGATTGACAGGTAAATGATCTGATTTCCTGCAGTTAGTGCCAGGTCTCCCATAATCTTCCTGTTCCTCCCGATTATCCAAAGCATTGCCATAGGGGCTATCAGGGCAAATACAAAGAATATGAGAAGATAAAGAACCATGCCGATGATGCTGGCCGGATTTATTACAAGCACTGCAATAACTGCCGGGACGCTCTCAAGGACATACACTTTCCAGTATGATCTACTGGATATTCCAAGCGCTTCTGCCACACCCCAGGCGCTACCCATTGATATTGTTATTAGTGCGATGAATCCGGCGGCAATTATCCCTATTCCGAAAATATAAGGGGAGAAGGAGCCTGCTATTGGAGCAAGCACTTTTCCAAGATCGGCCGGAGTTGCGAAAAATGATGAATTTGCCGCCCTTGGTATTCCGGTAAAGGCCATTTCCGCAATCACCATAAGCAGCTCCGTTGCAATTGCTCCGATGAGTGTCTCCTTTCTCATTATATGTACTGATCTATGCCTGCTGATATATAGTCCGCTTCTGTTCAGCTCCTTGAGTTTTGTTCCCGTGGCCGAGGCCTGAAAGAATATCATGAAAGGCATTACAACTGCCCCGACATTAGCAGCAAGAAGGAAGAAAAAGCTGGAGGTCGGTTCCAGAAGGAAAGGGTTTCCAAGTGAAGAACTGATTGGCATTATCCCCCGGAAGAACAGTGAGATCAACAGTGACGTTACCAGCACGACAGATATCATGATAAGTGGTTTTTCTGCCTGGCGGTACTTCCTCCTTGTCACTATTGCGATATGGATTACATAAACAACAGGAATTGAGTAAAACAGGGAAATGCCCATTATTTCAAGACCTATGCCGATTCCGAGATATTCTATGCCGTATGTGATTATATCAGTTAATGCCATTGGAAAAGCAACAATCGACGCGATTTTCTTGCCATAGTATCTTCGGACCACTGTACCCAGGCCGTCACGGGTAGCAACACTTATCCTCCCGGCAAGCTCCTGAACTACGTATAGGGGGATGATAAGTATGATCATTACCCAAATGAGACCATATCCGAATGTGGCTCCTGTCTGAGCTGCCCCAATGAACGACGACACATCCATATCAGCCATCATTGCAAGCCAGGCTGGGCCAAACATCAGAATAGTGTCTTTCATGAAAAATCTCTTTTTGCCGGTTATGTTTGACTCCATCCCTTATTCCACCAATGCTTGCTATTATACAATGTGTGTGTATATTTATTAGGCTAACCTAAGAGAATACTTAAGTATTGTTTAGCAACCTTGTAGACCAATAATTATGTGCATGGTTCCGTCCGATCCTCATGGCATCTTTAGAATTCCAATGCCTATTTTGATCTTCCCAATCCGGAGGGATGAAAATATTCGGCGCCCACTTTGTTATTTCAACAATTAAATGTCAAAAACTACAACTGCATACCCTGTTTTTATATCGTATGAGAGATTGTGGTATGTTACACCTTTAATTACGTTTGAATATTCGTGCAGTTCTCCAATCTCAGTGTAACCTAATTTTACTTCCATGGAATTATCCCTGATGGATATTTTATTTACACCAGTATGGATTATTCCATTAACATCCAGTTCGAAAATGAGCCGTGACAGGAAATCAACCAGTAGATTCTCCATGTTTGTGGAACTTATACTGAAATGGCTTTCTCCAGATGTATGGGAAAAGTCATCAACTGTTATCTTGTTGAATGCATAAACTGCATTGGTGAAGATTTCCTTATCTGATCTTCCGAATATTTTAATGGATAGATCAGCAGTATGATCCAAGAGTTCAAATTCCTGTCCTTTCACATCAGGTGCCTTTCCTTAAGGATCATTACCCGCCTGAATATATGATCTGCTAATTGGTAGTCTTAGACTTTATACGAAAATCAATCTGGTATATTTCAGCAAAGTTTAATTTCCTCAGAAGAGTCTTGCATTGCTGAACATGAATTCACAGCACATAAATTATGAAAAGAACGGGCACAGGATTACTGTTGAAGGAATAAAGGGCCACCTGCAGGTCATAAAGGGCGTAGAGATCATAGCAGATACCTTTTCCCCCCTTATGCTTAAGGAAGATGGCTATCCGCCGGTATACTATGTTCCAGTAAAAGATGTTAAAGATGTTCTTGTTCCATCTTCAACTCATAGCGTCTGTCCTTACAAGGGAAGAGCCTCATATTATTCTATAAAGACCCATAACGGAATATTAAAAGACAAAGTGTGGCAATATTCAGAACCCACTAAGGAGTTTATGAAAATAAAGGATTATGTGGCATTTTATGATGATGCTGTTGATGAAATAAAATTATTATGAAAAAACTGTGGTATTTATAAAATTACTTTAAAATTAAATATTTTAAAAAGCCTTACTCAGGCTTTTCTGATGATATTACCGGTATTGGTTCGTCAAGGTTCAGCCCGATCTCGTCTTCCCTGAGCTTTCTTCCTATGCTTCTCTCGTAGAAGGCGATGATGTTCTTCTTGTCTTCCTTGCTGTAGTCCCTGAAGTACTTGTCCTTCTTCAGTACCTTTCCTGTTCTCTCCTCGTATGTTCTTGCAGGTATGGAATACTTCCTCTGTGTTGCATCCCTGTAGAGTTCAGGTATCACATTGAATGCACAGAATGGAACAACCCTTCCGTCAGGCATTGCATAGTGTATGTCGCATCTCTCAACCCTGTCCACATCGTATGTGTACGGATCCATGAAGTGCATGAAGCCGATGAACATGCTCTTGTAGTGGAATGCCTTGAGTC
>JAKBSB010000039.1 GCA_021845155.1 Thermoplasmata archaeon | reverse complement strand
AATCACTGGTGAAGTTCACAAAGAATGGTACAGATCTCAATGAGAAGAGGATCAATATCCTGAAGAAGCTTGCAGGAAGATTCCTCATAGTCACAAATACCGATCTCAAGGGAGACGAAGTGGTATCAGCATACAAGGAACAGTGGCAGATTGAACGTTCATTCAGGACAATAAAATCATTCCTTGAAATAAGACCTGTATACCACAGGAAGCCTGAACGAATCAAAGCTCATGTGTTCGTATGTGTACTGTCACTTCTGCTTTCAAGACTCATGGAAAAGAAGCTGACAGAATCCCATCTGACAGCAGAAAGAACGGCAGAGATACTTTGTAAGATAAAGGCCATTCCCGTTAAATCACCCCTGAACATAGTGTATAGATCTGAATCAGTGGAGGCGGAAAGAATACTCAATGAGATGGGAATAAAACAACCGGATAGAATACTGGTTGGTGCACTACCGAAATCAGATTAGGAATAGATATAAATCACGGGTCTGTCTGCTTTAGCATGAATTCTGATCCTGTAATTTTTGCGAAACTCAAGCTTAAAATAACATTCAGTTCAAACAAGAAGACGGATAAGAATGATGCAAGGAATCTTGCGAAACTTCTCCGTATGGGTGAACTGCCCGAATCATACCTCCCCTCAAAGAGGGTGGATGAACTCAGGTCTCTGGTGAGGTACAGGAGAACCCTGGGAGAGGAGATCACATCCATAAAGAACAAGGTACATGCACTCCTCGCAATTCATGGCATCAGTATAGATGCTTCAGACATCTTCGGAAAAAGATCACTCTCCAGGATACTTGCATCTTCAGACAAGCTTCCTGAAACTGACAGCGTAATACTCACGGATCTCATCTCCAGGTTCAATGATATTTCCAGGAGAATAGAGGAGATGCAGAATAAGCTTGCATCCATGGGAAAGGATATTGAGGAGGTTAAAACACTCATGAGCATACCCGGCGTGGATTACTACACCGCAGTTGCAATATATTCTGAAATAGGTGACATAACAAGATTCGAAGATGCAGAACATCTCTCCTCATATACCGGACTTGTACCAAGGGTTGATCAGTCAGGTTCAACTGCAATATACGGTCACATAACAAAATCCGGCCCTTCCGTACTGAGATACTTCGTTGTGAATTCAGTTCACACACTGATCAAGCTTTCCCCCCACATTCAAGACTGCATACAGGAGGCTCAAGAAACGTATAGGAAGGAACAGATCAATAATAGCCATGGCAAGGAAGCTTGCTGTTGTCATATACAACATTCTTGCAAAGAAAAAGGAATTCGTGGAGGAGCATGCATTCAAGACACTGAAGGAGAAGAAGCTGAAGAACATGGAGGTCAGATCAGAAGATATCACGAATTCAAAAAAGAGGATATGGAAAAGGTGATAAGGGAGGTTGGAATACATGAAAAGTCAACAAAGCCTCTTTCATGACACCTTCTATCTTCCTTGAAAGATCATCGATGATCTTCTTATGGTCCGGACATCTGTCGGGTGTTTTATCCATTACAATATTATAATGCATTCATTATATATAGATCTTTCGGTTCGTAATGCGGATTCCGATGAACTTCAGATCACTGAACTTGTATATTCTTTTTAACCAGATGTGATTTCATGTCTGGTCAGGGATACGCGCTCTTGAACTTGAGGATCACTCCTCGTGTAAGAGCATGCGTCTCCCTTCTCTCATTCAGTACCCGGATGGGATGTTGCAGCATATCTGCGGATAAAAGACAAGTCTGTGGTGAATGGGAGAGATTGGGAGGTAATCTGGCAGGTGAGTGATTTGAAAATATATTTTGGAATAGATATGGCCAAGGACAAGTTTGATTACTGCGCAATAGACGATTCCCTCAATATTTTATGCAGGGGAAGCAATAAGGAGAACAGGAATGAAAGATTCAATGAACTGTCGGATCTCATGAGAACACTGAAATCCACCGGCACCATGATGAAGATTGGAATGGAATCCACTGGAATATACCATATTCCATTATACAATCATCTGAGAACACATGGATTCCCTGTTCGCATTCTCAACGGTCTTGAGGTCAGGGGCATGAAGAAGTCAAGGGTAAGGAAGACAACAAACGATACAATAGATGCGGAATCAATAGCCAAGTATCTCATGATAAGGGAAGAGAAGGATACATTTGTTGTACCTGAGAATTTCAGGAATCTCAGGGAGACAATAACAGCTTATTCTGTTATTACGGACAAAATAAGAACAACAAAGAACAACCTCATACGAGCACTGGACATGATATTTCCTGGACTCTCAAATGCCATTGATATCAGTGCAGATACAGTTGACATGTTAAGCACATATATGACACCTGAAGATTTCATTTCAGCTGATCGTAATGAAATCGAGAAATATGTCTCCAGGAGAAGATATGATAGAATCATGAAGATAGCTGCAGATTCACCTGCAAACCATCATATGGAGAGATCACTGAGGATGGAGATATCCTCATTGATGAGAATACTTAAAGTGATGATGGAAGAAAAGGAGAAACTTGAGAATGCAATGAAATCTGATCCTGTACTTGAAAATCATGTCATAATGAGCATTCAGGGTATAGGTCCAATAACAGGATCTGTAATTCTTGGAAAGATATGTGACATCAATCGTTTTGAGAATGCAGAGAAACTCGTTGCATTTGCAGGTATTGATCCTGTCATAAAGGAGAGTGGGAAACAGAGATCTCAGAAATCCATATCAAAGAGGGGAGATTCAGCTCTGAGATCTGCAATATATCAGAGCACACTTGCAGCAATTAGAGGAAATCCGGTCATATCAGAATTCTACCGTCGAAAGGTGGATGGTGGAATGCCAAAGAAGAAGGCACTTGTTGCAGCGTCAAGGAAACAGTGCCACATCATATGGTCAGTATGGCATAACAATAAGCCATTTGAGGTTCCTGAAAAATTCAGGAAGCAGGAATAAACCGGGGAAAATAAAATACATGAAACAGGTGCGGATCAGCGGTAGCTATGATCCTTACACGTTGAATTTCAGGTAAGGAAACTTAATATAGGATGCTCTTACTATTGACTCACCATTGAAAAAGGTGTACTCATCTGTGTTAACGAAAACCTATTGACTTAGGATTCTCTAAGAAACCATAGTTTTTAGAAATCGTCAAAAGTCACTGTGTCAACGGGTTTTCTCCTATGGGTGAGACCACTGCTATAGTTCCCTGGGTCAGGCTGTCGACAAAGGCAATTCTTGTCAGGTAAAAGTTTGCCTGATGCATTGAAAATACAAACTGATAATCTGTAGTAATATATCCGGTTGGATCGGTAACATTAAGGGTTGTGCATTTTCCAAATACCTGCAAATCATTTCCGGCAACCGTAAGCGTTGTTATATTGCCCAAACTGTTGGTAACAACGAGACTCAGTGTATTTGCAGGGATGTTGCTGCTGATTGATTGCACATAGAGTACGTAAGACCCGTTTACAACACTATTGGAGCTCAATGTATCGTTGCTAATCTGAAACGAGGCCTGTGGTGTTGAGGAAGTACCTGTAGGGATGTATCCATTCAGGAGTGTATATAGTGACGCCACAAGAGTCACCGTTATTGCGACAAGCAATATAGTGCCAATTATGGGCGAAACGGCATCATCTTTCTTTAAAACAACTTCCTTCATTAAATTTCACCCTTTTTATAACATCTACCTGCATAAGCATCGGTAATACTACAGGTATATTAATAAGCATTAGGGTATATAAATTTATTTTGCATGGATAATCTGCATGAAAAATGACGGGATAACTTATTTCGCCCCATATGTAAATTTCATGGTTAAATATTATATCGTCCTGAGCAATTTGCAGTCATGAGTTTTCACATACAGATTGAAGGATTGAAGTACGGAGATGACATGCCAAAGGAATTTACATGCGAAGGAAATGATATTTCACCAGGGATAAAGTGGTCAGACCCGCCTGCTTCAACAAAATCATATATACTGATTCTTGAGGATCCAGATGCTCCCAGAGGCAACTTTGTACACTGGGTTGCATATAATATCCCGCATACCATAACAGAAATTCCTAAAAATGTGGATAAGGTGGAAAAGACCACTCTGGGGTTCACTCAGGGAAAGAACGATTTCGGTAAAGTTGGATACGGTGGCCCATGTCCACCAGGAAAGATCAAACACCATTATGTCCTGACATTATATGCTACGCTGCATACCGAGGAACTCCCCCCAATGCTGACCAAAAAAGATCTTCAAAAGATTATAGCCGAAAAAACCGTGAAGCAGGCATCCACCATGTTAATGTTTGGGAAGACTGCCTGAACCCCGTTTCAATCTCACAGATCAGGCCCGGTTCCGGGAAATCTACCATAAAAAGTAACTCAGTTAACTGGGATGGCAGACCCTTATTGTAATGTGGGTTGGAGGCATTAACTATAGCCCGTTTCTTCATTTAGAAGGTGGATAACTTTTCATTTAACCAATATCGCTCTTCAAGTGTGCAAAGAAGCACATCATTTTTCCCAGGGTTGCTGGCTCTGATATTATTCAATATTGTTTCGTTCCGTTTTTCCCAGACAGTTTCCTCAAGATCGTAAAAAATGGTTGCCCTGAGTCTGTGTTTCGCTTTGAACAATGTATCAGTGAGTTCAGAATTTACGGTTTCAGGGCTATTCCAGTATCCATCCAGGAAGGAAATTATTGAAGCATCGATCATTTCAAGTACGTTGCGTTTTACCTGGAAGTCAACCCTGTCGTTGTTTTTTTTCATGTATTCAGCTTCAATATTCTTGTGTTCCCTGTCATTCACCCCAACAAGCGTTAATCTTCTCTTTATTTCCGGCTCATCCAGTATGTCAACGGCCGCAGGGTTTATACCGTTGGCGGTTCCAAGGGTACACAGGATCCTCGATGGACCCGATGAAAATATATAGTCAAGGATATCTTTTTTTGCGTACCCCTTGATTGGTTTTGAGTTCTCAGGATCAAGCGCTATAATTCTCATGGTCTATCCCAGATGCCTTTTAAGATCATAAACTTAGCCACTGCAATTGTAAAATAACAAAGCACAGTGAAGAGTTAAATTACGAGACCAGTTCATGGTGGCGTAATGAATCAAACCCAGCTGTTTCTGATCGCGATTTACGCTCTGGTTTCAGCCTTAGCAATCATCCTCACAATAGGGAAGCTGGGACGTTACTATGCATCGGCCCTTGTTGTGGGAGTTCCATTTATGGCAATTTCACTCTATTTCTGGCAAAGCCCTATTGACGTTCCGCTTTTCATTCTAGCATTGATCTGTGTCACACTTCTATATGAGAAAAATTTTTATTTCGCATTTTCCGGGATAATGATTCTTTTTCTTTTTAACCTGACGGGTATTGGTTTCATTGCATCCTGGTATGGCTTCGATTTCACTCTTTCTATTGCAATAATTTTAAGCTTCTTTTTTAACGAGAGACTGAGACATATTAATCGCATGAATGAAGATGCAAAGGGAGGAAACAAGCGAAATGAGATTGTCAGGGACCTTATTCAGATAGCTGGTGGTATAGGGATGATCTATATCTTCTATCACTTCGGAACATACGGTTCTGAAATTATAATCACATTTATCGCACTTGTACTATTTGCGCTTGGAAATTATCTGGAAGTGAACAGAAAAAGCATACTGGCAAGAGCCATATGGTTTTTTGAGAGGGGAGGAACTGAGCTTGGAATAGGGGCCATATGGTTTGCAACTGGTGTTATGATGGCGTTCGCGCTGGTTCACAGTTTTTCAGTGCTTGCGGAAATCTTCTTTGTTCTAATCATAGGGGATACTCTTGCTACCATAGTTGGCAGTTCAGTACATTCTCCAAAGCTTCCATATAACCGGAGGAAGTCTCTTGCAGGCTTCATGGCAATATTTATCGGATCTGCCATTTTTGGCTTTTTCATACTTGGATATGAGGGTATAGCCATGGCCCTAATAGGGGCGTTTGCAGAATCAATATCGCAGTATCCATTTGATGACAATCTGGTGATACCACTTCTTATGGCCATTGGATCATACATAATTTAGAAAGTTTTCTTAATGTAAACTATCTCCCTCTGGTTACGGCTCGCAACAAATCCAATGTTTTCATAGAGGTAAATGGCCGGATTTCCCGTGGTAGCCCACAGGGATAGATCGCTGTAATTCATCTCTTTCAATGCCTGTATTCCCCTTGATATCATCCCGGTGGCAAGACCATTACCCCTGTACTGTTTTTTTACAAATATATCTGCCAAAAAGGGACTCTTTTTTCCAGAGGAGGGAAAACCATCTGTGATTATGCATGCACCGGCAAGCTGATCCTTATGGCGGATCAGGATGCTAGCCCTGTTTATAATTTCCCCATACATGCCATTGAATATCTTACGTATGAATTCCTTTCCCGATCTCCTGTCGAGTCCATGAAAGAGAAGAAAATCGGGAGTATCCATATAGGCTTCATACTCCTCATTCAGAAATTCCTCAATGTTGAAATCTGAAAGATCGCCTGTCATGAACTCCAGTGGGAATTTCTCATCCAGGTTTTCCGCATCTTTCAGTTCAAGCTTCATGCTGTACCTCTCTATTTTTTCATACCTCCTCTCAAGTAGAAAACTTTCAGATACCGGTCCGCCATTGAAAACATCATTAATAACCACTATTCTCTTCCTGTTGCGAGCTGAATTTTCCACCCACGCGACAAGATTTTCCAACCTTTCCCTTATGCAAAAGTTTTCCGACATGAAACCAATGTAAGCATATATTCTGTCATTTAAGTCTGGATTTTCCAGAAGGTAAGCATAGGCGGCTACATTGTTCCCCTGTAAAATTATCCTGGAAGGAATACGATTTTCGTTGAGGTTTTCCACAATATACGCATAGGAATCTCGTATGGGTATATTGGGATATACAGTTTCAAGGTGGCTTATATAATTCCCAAGGATGGGATTCCAGTCAACTTTGATATTGGAAAGGTCCATGTTTCCATGATTAAATTATGCCTTAAAGATTTTCATAGAAAAATCGATCATTGCTTTATATGTCAGGCGTAACAGATTAATACACCCAAGGACATATGCGGTCAGCTGATTCAAATGGTGTTACAGAATGATCAGGAGAGGACAGAACACTTCAATAAAATGTCACTGAAGTTCTCCGAATTCTATAAAGGTAAAACAATGATACTCCCAAAGGTACCCATAAGGGACCTTGGTGCATTTTCCTACTGGTACACTCCAGGTATCGCAGCAGTTTCCACACATATATCAAAGGACCCTGAAAGTTCATTTGAGCTGACAGGCAGGTGGAATTCAGTGGCAATAGTAACCGATGGCACCAGGGTGCTGGGGTTGGGCAATGTTGGACCGGAGGCCGCAATGGCGGTCATGGAGGGAAAAGCTCTCATTTTTAACTATCTGGGCGGGGTTAATGCCGTTCCTGTACCAATAAGAACCAGGACAAAAGAGGAATTTATATCTGTGGCAAAGGCGCTTGAGCCTGCTTTCGGAGGATTCAATCTGGAAGATATAGAATCGCCTAAATGTTTTTTTATACTGGAACAGCTGCAGAAGGAACTTTCCATACCAGCCTGGCATGATGATCAGCTGGGTACAGCTTCAATCATCCTGGCCGGACTCATAAATGCGCTGAGGGTTGTTGGAAAGAAAATTCCAGATGCAAGAATAGTCCTATTTGGTTCAGGGGCTGCAAATGTCGCTGCAGCACACCTGCTCATGGCTGCTGGTTTCAAAGGCTCTAATATCATAATTGCGGATAGCAAGGGAATTCTCCATCCAGAAAGAGAAGACATGGATGCCCTCATGTTAAACAATCCATGGAAATACAAACTGGCAATGTTAACAAACGGAGAAAGAAGAAAGGGCCCTTCCGAAGAGTCATTCAAGGGTGCGGATGTCATTATATCTGCTGCGAGACCTGGACCAGACACGATCAAACCAGAGTGGATCAAAACCATGAACAGTGATCCAGTCATATTTGCCCTCGCAAATCCAGTTCCAGAAATCTGGCCCCACGAGGCAAGAGAAGTTGGTGCAAGGGTTATTGCCACAGGAAGAGGGGATTTCCCGAACCAGATAAACAACAGTCTTATTTTTCCAGGGGTTTTCCGTGGAGTTCTGGACGCAAGATCACGCGGCGTCAACTTTAAGATTATGGTAAAGGCATCATATGAAATAGCCAACTTTGTGGAAGACCCCACAGAAGAGAGAATCGTACCTACAATGGAGAACTGGGAGCTATATCCTCAGGTGGCGTCCGCAGTCGCAAGGGCAACTGTTGATGAGGGACTTGCTAGACGCACAAACTCAACTGAAGGGTTTTATAAAATAGCCAGGGAGATAATTGAGGAAAACAGGAATGCATACAGAAAGCTTCTAGATGGAAATGTGATAAAGAAATTGCCGGAGATGAATTAGATGGATTTTAAACTGGAACTGGGAAAACTCGAAGAAAATGATATAGAAAAAGTGCTGGACTTAGTGCTGAGGCTGAAAAAACTGAACCAGGAGTTTGATTCAATATTTGAAGTAAATGAAGATTCCAGGGAAGATGCGATAAAACTTTTAAAGGGTATAGCAGCGGACCGTGAATGTTATTTCGCCCAGGTTGCAAAATCCAAGGGTAAAATTGCAGGAGTTATAGTTGCAGAATTCAGGAAGAGGGTGTTTTACTTACCACCCATGGAGGCAAGGATACTTGAGATTTATATCATGCCTGAATTCAGGAGAAGTTCTGTTGGGCAGCTTCTTGTGGATTCTCTTTACACAGAGTGTAAGAAGAGGAATATTGATCTGGTAACAGCAGAATTTCCATCGCTGAACGTAATAGCCCTGAATTTCTACAAAAAAATGGGATACAGGGAAATCGTCAGCGTGTATGGAAAACAGATCAAAAAATAAATCCACCAACCGCCATAATGCCTGAATCCTGACGGACTCGCCGGGAATTGAACCCGGATTATAGGCTCCGGAGGCCTATGTGATATCCCTTACACTACGAGTCCTCAGCTTTTATAGCCTATCTTACGCAATAGTTCCCTTCTATTTATTTTGTCTTTTTCTGTCTCAACACCCAGTGGCGAAGAACCGTCAATAATTCCCATGATTCCATTTCCATTTTCTGAGGTTGCGACAACTACCTTAAGCGGATTCGCAGTGGCAGCAAATACAGTTCCAACCTCCTGGCACAATTTGATCTGGTTCAGGATGCTTATTGGGTAGGCATCTTTCAAAATTATTATGAAGGTGTGTCCAGATGCAAGTCTTTTAAGGTTTTCAACGGCGACATCCACAAGTTCACTGCTGTTTCCCTCATACCTGATCAGCCTTTCACCGGACGCCTCAGAGAAGGCAATCGCATAACGGCAATTGCCGATTGTAGTATTTACAATTTCCATGAGGTCCTCTACAGTTTTTATAAAATGGGAGTACCCAAGTATGATATTTGTTCCCGAAGGTATCTTAACATCAATGGTTTCAAATCTTGTTTCCATGAAAATGAATAAATTCAGGGGATATAATTTCTTTCAATTTATTCGCAATCTAACTTGCCATAAGCGAAACCTGAAAATAAGCCATAAAGTCTTCAAGGCTCGACAAATTTTAACGGACGAATTATTATTTCTAATGTTTAATATGATCTTCAAATTATGCATAAAAC